>JBNKEI010000025.1:0-32070 GCA_050288705.1 Myxococcales bacterium | reverse complement strand
TCGGCTTCTCCTAAAGTAAATCCTGCCGCGGCAACTGCTAGCCGCATGACCTGTTCTTGAAAAAGGGTGACCCCTAAAGTGCGTTCTAAAACAGGCTGAAAAACCGGGTGTGGATAAGAAACAGGCTCTATTCCCTGCCGGCGACGTAAATAAGGATGAACCATTTTTCCTACTATTGGCCCCGGCCTAATAATGGCTACTTCCACCACTAAATCGTAAAATGTTTTTGGTTTCAATCGAGGAAGCATACTCATTTGCGCCCGTGATTCCACCTGAAATACTCCCACCGAATCAGCATCGCTAAGCATGGCATAAGTAGCCGCATCTTCTGCAGGAATAGAAGCTAGGTTAAATTCTTTCCCTTCTTTTTCGCCAACCAATTGCAGTGTTCGGGCAATAGCACTAAGCATTCCTAAAGAAAGCAAGTCTACCTTAAGAATTCCTGCTGCTGCTAAGTCATCTTTATCCCATTGCACTACAGTTCGATTTTCCATAGCCGCGTTTTCCACGGGCACTAAATCGTAAATAGGTCCCCGGGTAATGGCGAAGCCTCCAGTATGAATAGAAAGGTGCCGAGGGAATCCCTCTAATTCACCGGCCAGTTTCAATGCTAAATTTAAAGTGCGGTCTTGGGGATCTAATCCCAATTCTTGTAAACACTGGGAACTAATTAATTCGCCTCTCCCCACCACCCTAGCTAATCTATCGACTTGGTCTAGCGATAGTCCTAATACTTTTCCTACCTCGCGAATAGCCAATCGACTACGATAAGCAATAACCTCGCATACCATAGCCGCCCGATCTCTTCCGTATTTTTGGTAAATATGCTGCAATACTTCTTCTCGCCGCTCTCTTTCAAAATCTACGTCAATATCTGGCGGCTCATTGCGCTCGCGACTTATAAATCTTTCGAATAATAAATCCATACGCACTGGGTCAATTGCAGTTATTCCTAGACAATAACAAACTATCGAATTAGCTGCCGAACCTCTGCCTTGGCATAAAATGTTTCTTGATTTAGCAAATTGTACTATAGAATGAATAGTAAGAAAATATCCCGGATATTCAAGCTCTTCAATTAAAGCCAACTCTCGTTCTATTTGCTTTCTTACTGCCCGAGGAATAGAACCCTTATACCGCTGAACGGCCCCTTGCAAGGTCAGCTCTCGCAGCCAAGTAATAGGTTGATACCCCTCAGGAATATCCTCTTCGGGAAACTGATAAGACAATTCTTCCAGTTTAAACGTACAAGCCTCGGCTATGGCTAAGGTATTTTCTATAGCCTCAGGAATATCAGCAAATATTTCTTTCATTTCTGGAGGGCTTTTTAATGTACGCTCCGCATTTCCAAATAGTTTTCTTCCAATTTGTGACAAGGTGGTTTTTTCCCGAATACAAACCAATACATCTTGCAAAACTTGCCGGTCGCGAACATGAGTGTGCACTTGATTGGTAGCAACTAATCCCACCCCTAAATTCCGAGAAAGTTTTTTCATGCTCTCCAGCAGTTTTTCTTCTCCTGCACAGAAATGCCGGGATATTTCTAAATAAAAATTCTTTTCCCACCGATTTCGAAAAAACTTGGCCACTGATAAACTATCTACTCTTAATAAGGCTATTAATCCTTTTTCATACCCTTCCAATGCCCTTAGAGGCAAACTCGCTTCCCCTTTTGGCCGTCTAGTGCGCCCGTGGCTAATAATTCGACAAAGGTTGCGGTATCCTTCTAAGTTTTGTACCAAAAAGGTAACCGGCAACCCTTCGTCTAAAGTTATTTCCGCCCCAATTATTAGCTTTACGCCCACTTCCTTGGCAGCAAGATGCGCTTTTACTACCCCGTATAAACCGTCTTGATCGGTTATTGCTAGCGCTGGCAAGCCTAACTTCTTGGCCCCCTCTACCATTTCTTCCGGATGGGACGCCCCCCGGAGAAAGCTAAAATTGGAATAAACAGCTAGCTCTGCGTAGCTCACTCTTGCCTTTGCCTCCTTTCTTTCAAGGAAACTATACTGAATATTTGTTCAGCAGGCAAGACTGCAAATTCGTTCTGGAGCGTTTACACTCCCGACACTGATCAGAATTGGATGGTTACCAAACTTCGTACTTTTGAAATTGTTTTGAGTAACCGCTCATGGAACGCGATCCAAAGACCAACAATTGTAAGAAAAACAGAAAGTACTTTTAGCGCCATGAATACGAGTTGTTGCAAGAAAGAAAGCTGGTCGTATTCGATCTTCACATTTGTCGTATTTGTTTCCTTTGATGAAATCATTAGTTCAACATTAGATGATTGAAGATTTCCAACGACGAGTTTGAACTCAGCACTACAATTTAATCCATAATCGCAAGAAACGTCCGCGTAACGTTGTTGTTTTTCTATTGTCGTATTTGAGCGTGGTTTCGCGCTAAAAGCTTTGCTTAGCTTCATGGGAATATTACACTTCTCAGCTAGAAGTTTGATGGAAAATGACTCCCCTGCCCCGATTTTTTGAGGATGATAAATTTTGAACGTACAGTTTTTCAGTCCGACTTCGCCATCCTGTACCATGTTTACCCTTGGGACCAAAATGAACATGGCTACGAATAGCAGGCCGAGGCTTAAAGCCACGCCGGTCAATGCTCGTTTACGGTTTTTCTCGCGTTTTGCCTCTCCTGCTTGAGCACCCATGTTGTTAGATAACCAAGCAGCAAGCAGCGGTATTGTGACACGTTCGCGTCCCAGCGATCGACCAACCAATCCCATATTCTGGAGCCGCTCTAGCTTTGTCGCGACTTCCAAAGGGGCGAAATCATGCAATCTAAGCTGAAGGCGTCGCAAGGAAGTCGGCGAGTGTATAGCTATCGCCTCTAGAACACGTCTCTCTATGTCGTCCAGCAGATCTAGTGCACCGCCTTGTAGCCCTACCGAGTTTTTAACCATGGCTTCTATGCTCTCGATTGTTCTCGAATGCCCGATTTCAACTAGTGCCATGGGATGCTCATTTAGCCTTCCTCGCTGCACTTCGACGATATGGCTGCATAGCTGTAAAAGTACTTGTATATTGCCACCTGCTTGATGATGAATTTCCCGAATAGCGTCGTTTTCGAAGTGAAGATTGCAGCCGAGGCCAAGTTCACGAATCAGACGACTTGATGCCCGCCAGTAAAGAGGAGGAAGAGGTAGACAGATTGCCATTGCGGCCAGAGGATTGTGCCAACCATTAATCCTTCTTTTTGCGAGTATTTCGGATGCATAACCTGTTATAATGATTCTCATAGTACCTGCACTCGTTCTCTGTGCGAGTGCAACCACTAAGCCCCGAGCGCTTTCTGCTTCAGAACTAGCCAGCTGTTCCACCAGCCAATCGACATCTTCAAGTACAAGCACCTGAGTAAATTTCATGGCCTCTTGCAGTTGGTTTAGCTCAAAACGTGAGGTTTGAAGAGATGCAATAGGATTTGTCGGGACGCGCATACTGATGCTGAGAAAAGCACCGATCTCTTCGGCGAGGGCGTCAGGGGTTCGCGGCATGATCTGCGCGCATTTAATCTTGATAAAATGTTCCTTTTCGAGCCCGTACTCAGCCATTCTGATGAGTGACGACTTCCCACATCCTGGAGCTCCATAGACGAGGACTACGGCACCTGGTTCCCTAAGTGCAGAAATAAGCTCATTGGTAGATGCTTCAAGACCAACTATGCAAGTGGGGTCCGGTTCTCGACCACGTCGCGAGAAAAGATTTGGTCTTGGGTGTAAATCGAAGAGCCGATCTTCGAGAAGATGGACGAGTCGTTGTTCTCGGCCTGCCTTGATGATTTCTTTTAAATAAAGGGGTATTACGATCGCTTGGTGCTCTTCTTGGTATTCCGCTATGCGCTCGCGCACACCTTTTCCAAGCTCTGCCGTGTTAGCAACGACGACAACGAGCTTTTTGGTATTTGGCTCCAGAGTTCGAAGTTGTTGGGCAAGCGGCTCCGCGTGAGTCATAAACGTGCAGGTACCAAGTTGGTTGCCTGGCGAAGCGGTTACGCTCGGTCCCAGGAAAATTGCAAAAAAAGCTGTATTAGTAGCATGAGGAAGCTGTGCACCCTCTAGCCGGACGACAGAGTCGCCGAAAGCGCGGACACCTGCAAACGTCGTTGCCAGAAATGAACGGAGAAGATCGCTATGCTCACGCATTGTAGTCGGAATCGCCGCGTTCAAATCCGACCAAGCGAGATCGCACGATGTTGAATCTTCAAAGATAACCGTGCCTTGAGGGTTCGAGGAATCCGAGACATCTAACGCCGTATTAGAATTCTGCCTCCTCTGATTCGGCTCGATATTTTCAGTATCATCGAGCAACAACCCCATATTACTAGTAACTTCCTTGGAAGACTGTTTACCTTTCCATGAACGCTCAGCAAAGAGGCGGTGAAAAAAATGGGGCAACCTTTCCCTTAATCTCAAAATTATTGGAGAAAGATGAGTTGTTTGATCTTTTGTTACTTTAGATTGAGAAACGTTCTGCGGCTGTGGCGAAGTATTAAGTACTACAGCACATGGTTTACCATATAAGCGCTGAACAAACGATGCCAGATCGTAGTCCTGCGCGCTTTTTGATTCTTGCTGTATGCTTTCTTCTAATGCTTCCACAAACTCAATAGCAGTTTGAAAACGTTTTTGTGGATCTCGCTCCAATGCTTTAGCTATCACTCTAGAGAGCAGAGGAGGAAAATTAGAATTTACTACCACCGGGGGATCAATTGGCCGGTTAATTACCGCATCTAGAATCGATTCTCTAGAGTCACTATGAAATAAGTGACTAGGAAGACCTAATGCAGTTTCGTAAAGAACAATTCCCAACGAAAAGATATCTGTGCCCGCATTAAGCTTTCTACCTAAAGCCTGCTCAGGCGACATATAGCGCAATTTGCCTTTTATGCCAACCGAGGTAGTTAATTCCGCTGGCCTAGCAATGCCAAAGTCAGCTAGTTTTATATCACCTTCATACGACAAAAGAATATTTTGCGGGCTTACGTCTCGGTGAATTAAATGCAATGGCTGCCCATTTTCATCCAAAACGTTCCAGGCATGATGAAGCGCTCGACACACACAACGACATATGTTCGCAGCTAACATGGGATGAATATGGAAAGCCGGGTCTCCAGTCTCGGAAAAGCGCCTAATTGAATCGTTATGCAGCTTTTGCAGATTAACGCCATGAATATACTCCATAGCCAAATAAAGCTCGTCCTGCTCCTTAGAAAAATCGAAAACATGAACAATATTGGTATGGTTCAACCGAGCAGCAAAGGCCGCTTCCCGCAGAAACATATCGCGATACTCTGGCTCACTAACCTGATTTGGTAATATTCGTTTTAACGCAATGGGTTTCACAAAACCGGCATGCCCCAGGCTTTTGGCAAGATACACTTCCGCCATCCCGCCTGCAGCGAGTCTTCTGACTATCTCGTATCTACCGAGCCTATCCCCTGGCAACAGCTCCAATCCGCATGCTCCCTTGACCAACTACTATATTGCCCATTCGACCAGAAGCGCATACCTCGCGCAAGTGGAGATATAGGAAGGCAATAGCAAAACCTCAGTTTTTCCGCTTTGGGCAAGCAAAGCTTGCCGTCGCTCTACTCGGGACTCTCGCCCTAAACACCATTTGCCGGCGGGTTTTGCAATTGGCCATAGCTACGCGCATTTTGCCCTAAAAACACCTACCTAATAGTTTTTGTTGATAGGGTCGTCGCCAGTTTAAGCAACCCAGTCAATAGGAATTCACAGGGTCAGGCTTGGAAAACAACCCCCTCCATCATGTTATGGTCTTTATTAAATCGAGAAGTTTCCTGTGCGATCCTGGTTTACCGAGCGGACAAATGTGGGAAAAAGATTTTGCCTTATCATTTTGCATTCCTCTGTTGGCAGTATTGGGTTGGCCAGTAACAACTCATTTCAAAAACCATTATCGCGTTGAAATGCCTTCTTCCCTTTGCTTGGCCATGTCATATGCGGTAGCTCTTGCCTATATTCAATGCGGAGGAATGATTTTAGGATTTATCCATTTTCTGCATCCATTAGGCAGCCTTGTTTGGTTAGCCTTGGGAATTCTGGCTTCGGCTGTAATTTGGATTCGTTTAGACCGCCCCTGGCCAAGCAGTAAACTAAAATTAAGCCCACCTTTAGTATTGGGCTCGGTTTTAGGCATTATTTATCTGCTAATGGCCACAGTACCCGCCTGGATGCGCGATGAGATGACTTATCACTTGGCCCTCCCACGCGCCTTTGCGGTCCAGGGGGGATACGTGCAGCCCGATGACAATATATTCGCAGCGTTTCCGCTGGGGTGGGAATCCATTCTGGCTATTTTACATTCCCTTGGCTCGCCGCCGGACTATTTCGCTCCTTTCAACCCTCGCTTATTGGGTGCTTGGACTATTATGGCAACAACCTTGGCAATAGTTGGCCTGGCGCGAACCATTAGTATTAGGCCAAACATTGCATCTTGGTGCGGTGTCCTCTGGCTGCTTATTCCCACCGTATTCGAATTCGGTTCATCTGCTTATGTCGAGCCTTACCTTGTGCTGTCGTCGACTTTAGCATTGGCTTTTTGTCTACGTGTTATAGCCAACGAAAAATCTTTTCTCTATCCGGCTTGTTTTTTCGCAGGGGTGGCTGCTTCCACCAAATACCCTGGACTAGCTGTTGGCTTTTTTTTAGGAATACTGCTAGTATTTAATGGACTACGACGTTCTCCCGAAGAAGCCCGCAAGTCGCTAAGTCAAGCGTTCTCTTTTTTTGTATTTTCTTTTCTTATTGCTTCTCCATTTTATTTACGCAACTGGTTGCAACGAGACAACCCAATCTTTCCACTAGCCTACGAACTTTTGGGGGGCAAGGGCTGGGATTCTTGGAGAAGTTGGGCCTATGCGGAAACCCTTGCGCATTACGGCAAGGGTCGGGATATGATTGATTATTTGCTTCTTCCCTTCCGGCTTTTCACTACCCGTTCATTATTTCGCGAATTCGAAGGGTCTTTAGGGCCAGTAGTGGGAATAGGTGCGTCTATCTTATTTATATTCAGCAAAAATAAGAAACTTGCTGGTCCATTAAAAATGCAACTTCTAAATTCGGCCGGTTTTGCATTGTTTTGGTCGGTTCTATGGGCAATAACTGTACAACAAATACGCTTTTACTTGGTAGCAGTACCAGCTTGGTTAGCGCTTCTGCTTTGGCAAGTGCAATATTTGGAAAAAAAGTGGTCCATGCGAGCAAGTAAGGTTCTTCTAGGATCGATGATCGCGCTTTCTCTATTTTGGTTTTTTCCTCTGGGCCAAAAAATATGGAATCGCCAACATACCAGCCAATGGCTTCTTCACCAAATTGACCGCCAAACTATTCTTTCGCGCCTGCTTCCCGAGTCATATGCTCTGGAAAAAGATTTGGAATCGCTAGTTTTGCCCAGCGGTAAAATCTGGCTTGTTTGGATGCGAGCACATACTTATTACTTAAGACGCAGTTTTCGTGAAGACATGGTCTTTGAGGCATATAGATTTGAAGACCTTTTGGATCGCGCAAGCCTTCCAACTATTCATCAGTCTCTTAACAAGGACCAAATCACCCATATTTTAATTCATCATCAATTTTTTCTTTGGAATAACAATGCTGATTTGACTCCAGGAAGGACCGATAATATTCGCCAAAAATTCGAAAACCTAATTAGAACAGGAATTTTACACAAGAAACGTCAATGGGGAGAAATAGCTCTTTATTCCGTTGAAAAAAGGAGCCCCAATCAACTTGGAATCTAATCGTCAGCGCTCATTACGTAGATTTATCTTGGCGGTAGACACGCTTTTAATACTACTTTCCATGATGTTTGCTTATTTACTGCACTCTCATTTACGACACACAATTCTTTTTTTACGCAAACCTCCGCTTTTTGAAGAATACGCTCTTCTTGCTTTTTTAACAACCCCACTCTTTGTAGGCTTAATAATAGGTTTACGCCTTGATCGCTGCTTAGAAATTATTTCTACTTCTTGGAAGTTAGGCGCCAACTTGTTCAAACTTCATTTTTTTCTTTTAATATCTCTTTCTGTCTTATTATTTGTTACTCAATCAGTCATTAATCGAAGTATTGTAGGCTTGTTTCTAATTTGCTCATTTATATTGCTTTACCTGGAAAGAATTTTACTGACTCGATGGCTAAAATTCCAATACCAATCTGGTCAGAGCCAAGAACAAATAGTAGTGGTTGGCTCGATTAACGACCAGGAGTGGATTCATTTTGTGGACAATTATCCGCATGACTCTTATACTCCTATTCTAGTTGGTTATATAACGCAAGAATTGACCGAAGGTTGCCCTGGAAAAGAAATATCTATCCCCTGGCTTGGCTCTCTAGATCTTTTAGAACGAATTCTTCATGAACAAACCATCGATCGAGTACTATTTTTTTCTTCTCTGGCTCAGCCCCAAATTGCCGAAGCTGTGCGTACTTGCGATCGCTTGGGCGTAACACCAGGTTTTGCAGTAGGAAGTTTTTCTAGATTAGTGCAGCCACAGTTAGAATGGAACGGGGGATGGCCGTTTGTTTGTTTTGAACCTATTCACCGCTCTCCATCCTCCTTGGCTATTAAACAAGCTTTTGACTTCTTTTTTTCTCTTCTAGTACTCGTATTGGCCATGCCTTTAATACTAGCCATTATACTAGCTATTTATTTCACCATGGGGCGGCCGATTTTCTTTTCTCAAGAAAGAGCTGGGATACACGGAAGAAAATTTCGCATGCACAAATTTCGCACTATGGTATTAGATGCGGAAAAACAGCAGACCGAGTTGCGAATTCATAATGAAATGTCTGGGCCAGTATTCAAAATTAAAAATGACCCTCGCATTACTTCGCTAGGAAAAATTTTGCGAAAATCCAGCATGGATGAGCTACCGCAATTATGGAATGTAGTGCGTGGACAAATGAGCCTTATTGGTCCACGTCCTTTACCACATGACGAGCAGCAAAACATTCATGGCTGGCATCGCCGCCGTCTGTCCATGAAGCCAGGAATTACTGGACTATGGCAAGTAAGCGGAAGAAACCATTTAGATTTTGACCAGTGGATGCAATTGGATTTACGTTATGTGGATGAGTGGTCGCTCGGATTGGATTTTAAAATATTATTTCGTACTGTTCCCGCGGTTTTTTTGGGAAAAGGTGCGCAATAGTAATAAATTGGCAACACATAGAAATCCACGCACATTACACTGGCTGTCATGGCAACCTATTTAACTATTGCTTGGACGCGTGAATCAAGAAAACATCACGTCGGCTAACAAAAAAAATACTTCGTGAGCATCATAAATATGAGGGACACCCCAATGGATGCAGCGTGGGCGCTGGTAGCTATTTTTGTAGGATTGGGAATGTTTGGTTTGGCACTAGGTTATGTGCTCGATCTTCTTTTGGGCACCACTCCTTGGCTTCTCTTTATAGGTACCATTGGGGGACTAGGAGTAGGCGCCTTTCTGATTATCCACTACGGTTGGAGAGTTGCTCGACAGGAAAGCTGAAAAAAGTCTTCCGTTTGGCGCTGGTGTCTGCGAGCAAGTGACAGAGGGCAAGGTAAAGCGCACTTCTACTATTGGGAGTGCGAAAATCTTTAAACTAGGGCATGTCCCTATATCCGACATCGCCGCTCCGTCATTCCCGCGAAGGCGGGAATCTCAAAGTTTCTGGGCTTAAGACAAAAAAAGACGCCATAGAAGAGGGCTTGAAACTCTTGATGCAAGTAAAGAGCCAGGAAAAAATAAGAAGTTTCAGGGGCCTAATCGCTTGTCGTAAGATTAGGCGCCAATAGTACTTGTGTTTCAAATGGCTTTTAAATCAAGCATTGCTTCTACTTTGTTTTGAACATTATCCAAATCACCCTTCTGAGGCACATATTTTAGGCGAATCGGCTCCCACATCTCAAAACCACACTCTTTCAGGCCAGTATGCACTTGGTCAATGCTTTGACCACCCCATCCATAGCTACCAAAAGCAAATCCAACGCGACTTTTGGGCGAAAGCGCCTTTAGATACACCAAAAAAGCCGCTACCGTGGGCAAAAGATTACTATTTAGAGTTGAGGAACCTACGCAAATGTATTGCGAATCCACCACGTCAGTCATTACATCGGAAATATGTGTTGCCTTAAGGTCAAAAAGTTTGGTGATAATTCCTTTCGATTCCATTCCCGACGCAACAGCCTGCGCCATACTGGCGGTAGAACCCCACATGGAATCATAAATAACCAATGCTTTCTTTTCGGTCTGATTGGATGCCCATTGTCGATAATTTTTTAAAATTTGAGGAATATGCGTACGCCATATCAAGCCATGGCTAGGAGCAATGATTGACAATGGCAGCTTTTCCACTACATCAAGAGCCTTAGAAACCATTGCATTATAAGATAAAACAATATTTCCGTAGTATTTCTTGGCTTCTTCCAAAACTACTCCTAATGACAATTGGTCATCAAAACGCTCGGAGGAAGCATAATGTTGACCAAAGGAATCATTAGAAAAAAGAATTTTTTCTTCCGGCATATAACCAATCATGTTATCCGGCCAGTGAATCATAGGAGTTAACACGAATTGCAAAGACCTTTTGCCAAGAGAAAGAGTATCGCCTGTCTTTACTACTTTAAACCGCCAATCTTGATGATAATGCTCGCGCAAACCTTTTTCTCCGGCTGCCGAAGCTACTACGGTAGCCTGAGGAATAAGCTGCAATAATTGTGGCAGACCACCAGAGTGATCCATTTCCACGTGATTAGAAATTATCACTTCAATTTTGGAAGGATCGATGACCGAAGAAATTCGTTCGATCATTTCTTCATAACAATAATGCTTGACCGTATCGATAAGAGTTATTTTTTCATCAATAACTAAATAGGCGTTGTAAGTAGACCCTCTCGGAGTTAAGTATCCGTGAAAATTACGTAAATTCCAATCGATGCCTCCCACCCAGAAAATTCCTTTTGCAATTTCTTGTGCTTTGTGCCTAGTCGCCATGAGTCGTATTTCTCCAGGTGTTTGCCATTACCATTTAAGCAGCTTACTCAACATTCATTCACTTATTCGCATGTGCTTGGAGCGTAACACTCCAAGCACTTTTGCCGGCAACATTTTATAGAAGCAATTGCAAAACCCCAATTTTTTTCGCTTTGGGCAAGCATAGCTCGCCGTCGCTCTACTCGGAACTCTCGCCCCAAACCCCATTTGCCGGCGGGTTTTGCAATTGGCTGTATAGCGTTATACCGGCTCGAACATGTCCTTCCCTACCCCGCATTCCGGACAAACCCAATCATCTGGCACCTTATCGAAAGGGGTGTTGGGCTCAACTCCGTTATCGGGGTCTCCCACGGCTGGGTCATACACATAGCCGCAAGCCGTGCACGAATACTTCTGCATGGTGCTCTCCTAACTATCAAAAGGTTTAATTGAACCAGTCTGAAAACAAATAATGTCGTATTTTGTCAATGTCAAGCTAAGGATCGAAAACTGCATTTTGAAATTAATAATCCTTCGCAACACCGAACCTTGGCGCAATTGATATATGCACGGAGCCAATAAGCCTATAAAGCAGGAGTGTGCTCTTCACGACGCCCAGACCTATGCAGCAACTCCCGTACTTCTCCATCACTTGTCTGGCTAAACTCTCTATACCAAGAACTCACTGCCAAAAAAACTTCTGGCTGCAGAAAGCAGTGAACTTCATCCGCCTCCTTTTGCAACATGGCGCAGGCTTCTCGACTTCCCACTGGCACTGCTACCACCAAAGTAGACGGCATGCGTCGTCTGACTGCGGTTACTGCCGCACGCATAGTGGAACCCGTAGCTAAACCGTCGTCTACCAGGATGGCGGTTTTTCCGTAAATCTCTTCCTGAGCCTTATCTACTCGATACAACTGTTCTCTTCGATAGAGTTCTTGAAATTCTTGAAATGCCACTTTTTCAATTACTTCTGGAGAAATTCCTAGTTCCTCCACCACCGCGGCATTTATGACCTGTACATTTCCCGACGCCACCGCTCCCATGGCAAGTTCTTCATGTCCAGGAAGACCTAGTTTTCTCACCATAAATAAATCTAACGGCGCCTGAAGAGCCCGAGCAACTTCGAAAGCCACCGGCACCCCTCCTCGCGGCATTCCGAGTACTAGAACATTATTCTGACCTCGATAAGAAATAAGCTCTTGCGCCAACACCCTTCCGGCATGGAATCGATCTTCAAAGATCATAGTTTTCTACCTCTGATGAATGGCAATGCCACAAGTATACTAATAATAAGGTGCTTACCACAGTTAATATTTTAAAGAGGCAATTAGACTACAGCGAGCTTTACGACAAGAAAAACAAGTGCCGGAAAGAACTATCAAGGGAGTGGGTTGAATAGTAGTGCAATTAGCTGAGTCAGAGTGATAATTAGAGCTATCGAAAATATTCCCATGACTGCGCCACATAATACTTTCCACAACAAAATGCTGCTTGGGTAGGAATTTTTCTTCCGCTGGGCATAAAGCAACCCCGAAGAATAAATCCATTTTTTGCCAACCACCAAGCCGCGCCCAAAAATACCGCGATGCATTCCAATCGACAATGCGCTTAGCACTACCCCAAGGATTACTGTTTTCACTCCACCGATTTTCAGCAACGGCCAAAAAGTCAGCAAGAACAAACCAAAACCCACCATTTGCAACCGATTAAGAAAAGCGCCAGCCGGCCGAATTGCTAAGGTCAAACCAATAGTCATTAGTAAGATCAGTAACAAGCCAATGGGAATACGCAACCACGAGCGCAGAAACCAGAATCCAACCTTAATTGGTTGCGATTTTTCAATCCAATAACGCTTGTAGGTTAGCTCTATTCCACTTCGAGGAATGGCGATACGCACAGGCATAGCGCCAGAATCGCTGGCCATTGCGGTTTCCACCCCGCCCGTACCACTAGCCACCAGGTCGTCTACAGTATTGCCAGACCCCGACACGTCTCCCAAGACAGGAGGCCGCAACCAATGCGCCTGGCCTACATAGTTTTGGCGAGCCAAGCTGCCTTTCAAAATAGAATAGGAATTTTTTGCCGGCAAGTATACCGACCAAGCAAGAGATGCCACTGGAAGGTCTACTGCCGGAAGAATTAGCTCCCGACGACCAAACCACCCAAACCTGGCAGCCAAATCGCTTTCCAGTACTACATCGAGATTAAAGGGACGCAGTTGATTACCACCTGCCGATCGCTTAAGGGTGAGCAATAGCCTTTTTTGCTCGTCACGACTTGGTTTTATTGGCCGGCCTTCTAAATGAGTAGAAAGCACTTTGGTTTTTGGTGGCAATTTAAGAGCCAGACTATGCATTAACCGATTGCGCAGGGTAACTCGCACATGGGAAAGCACTCGACCTTCTGGAGAGATCACAGTTATTGCGCGAAGCTGATCGACTGATCCTGCCTCGGGTTCCTTTTCGGGAAGCCGTGTAGCCACCAGTTTCACGTTGGCTGTGGCATTATGGTAACGATAAGCTTTGAGAATGGGACTAACCGCACTATGAATCATCTCGGGCGGAATTTGCCGAACATCAACGGCAACTACCTGATCCCGGCTAACCTCTTCCAGCTTGAGCTTACCGGGAACCTCGACCCCCAGCCAGCCGGTTTCTCTCTCTACATTAAGACAGCGGGGCAGTGGTACAGCAAAGCTTTCTCCTTTACGGTCGAGGTCACGACGCAACCGCAGTGAAACCTCATAGCTGTTTCTAATGGGAAATGCGGTTTCACCTTTGAGCAGAGTGTTTCCGTTGGGAGCCTTTTCTAGAACGAAACGGAACGCGCCCTCTCCATCTGCTGAGACCACACTCATTCCCTTGGGAAGCAGCAACTGAAACGTTTTGGTTCCCGCATAAAGAATGGAATAGCGCACAACCGAAAACAGCTCCAAAGCCCCTTCATCGACTGAGAGCAAATTCATGCTCTCGCTATATACCTTGGCAGTTTGTTGTTCTTGTTCTCCCAAATCTCGAAAGCCGACCAGATGAATGTGGGTGGTGGGTCGTAGCGACGCATTGAGAAAAGTTTGCCCGTTTTTGGACTGGATGGTCGACTCTACTGCGGTATCTAGTCGCGGCTCCAAACCCGTGGCGGGAAAGCTACAGGAAAAACGCATTACCGGAGTTCGCGCCACCAGAAAGTCGTATTCGATAGAACCGCGAGGCCCTCGGGCGGGCACCAATACTTCTAGCTCAACAGTCTTTTCTCCCGAAAGCTTAGTTAACCAAACATGGTACCCATTGCGTCTCCAAGCAGCGAGACGCTCCCCATTAACCTGGGCAGAAACCAACACCACATCATCGCCAATCAAAGGAACGGTTTTCCAGACACCTTCTCGCCCTAAAGTAACTTGCAAACGCACTTTAAGTGAAAGGGCGCCGGGAATCGCCCGACCAGAAAACTCGGATTCCCCCAGCACCACTGCAGGTCCGGGAGATCTGTCAGCTTGCCTTCGCAGAGCTTGTAGCTGCTCACGCATTTTTGAGTAGTGGCTTAACGGGAGATCTACCTGTGCGCGCGGAGTAACCGTTTGGGCTTCTTTAAACCCTGGCAAACTTGGCAAAACAGGGGGATCATCGCGATCATTTGCCAGGTTATTGGAAAGATGACTTGGCAAGTATCTTGGCGGGACGGCTGCTTTGTTCAGTTGGTTTTGAGGAGCCATAATGGCCTCAAACCACTCGTCACCTTGGGCTTCTCGTGCGTTGCTGGCATAACTTAGTGAAATCAACCCACTATTCAGAAAAACAAAAACAAGCAGCGAGTACTGAATAATACCCCTATTCATGAGATACCTCCGGGGGGCGGGCGATTTCTTGCTTTAATTTAGGGATAGCACGACCATATAAATGCCACCATAAAAACAAGGCAATAAATACCATAGTGGAAAGCAATAGAGGAAAAGCCAGTACAATCCACAACACCAGACACCCGGCAAATAAAACTGCTAAATTGCGTAAACTGACTAGCGCAAAAACTAACCAAGGCTCGCGAAGATAGACCAGAAGTCCGCGGTAAATTCTTGAATATTCAATACTTAGCAACCGCAAAATCAAAGCCGCGTCAATTCCCCACAAAACTCTTCGGTGCACACCTAGAACATAATATCCCGCTCCAAACAGCAAAACTGCAAGGGTTCCCATAATAATCCAAACCCAGTATCGGGGAAGGCTTACGAATAGCAGCAATGAAACCAAGCTCCAAGCAATTATAAATGAAATCCAGCGGATTGGCCCGATTAACGATCGAGTTAAATATCTTACCGCTATTTGTGGCGTCTCGCTTCCCAACAGAATACGCTTAAAGCGATAACGCTCACCAACCAAAGGAAAGCTGGAAAGCACTTCTTCCCCGCCGGCTCGTTTCTGCACCTCTTCTTGGTATATTACTTTTCGCTTGGTAAGAATATTTTCGTAACTCCCTTTTTCATACTTTTTAGCCCAGGCATTGCTATACCCCCATACTCGACCAAGAAAATCACGAATTCGACGGAATATATCGTAACGGATAGCGGAATATTGCGTCAGATTCGAATGAAAGTTAATTGGATAAATGCTTTTTGGTAAATAAAGATGCCAGGTGGCTTTAAGGGTCTCAATATCTACTTCCGGAAGCGTTAGACCCAACCGGCCATTCCAGCTCAATGGCTGATAATGATTAGTATAGGCCAGTTCGACAACAAATACACTTTCCTCGACGGTAGCGTTTTCATCCCGAGGAATACGCAATTGCTGACCGGCCACTAAATCATAGGCGCTGTCTAACTGGTTGCGGTCGAGAATGATTTTCCATTTGTCGGGGTCTGAATAATAAAAATTGGCAATGTCGGACAGGGTTTCCCCGCTTTGCACTACGTGCATACGCCCCTTCGAGTCGCTTATTTTTTCACTTTGGCGCATAGGAATAAGAAGAATCTCACCCCGGCTATCGGTAGAAACTGCTGGCCGTATTGGCTGGCCATCAATTAATGAATGAGTAAGCACTGAGCCCGGCGGCAGCCGAAGGGTTAAATACTGTCTGGCGTTATTGCGCAGTCGCAGCCTAATTTTGGTTACTTCTTTTCCGTCGGCTATTACCACCGTGGAAGACTGCATTTCGTCAATCATTGAGCTAGTAACTTCTACACTAGCGTTTCGAACTACCTTTAAAGTGACCTGGGGAGGCTCGGTAAATGTGAATGCCAGTAACAATGGGCTTTCGGTGAGATCCGATAGCATTGCGGGTGCATCGCGCAGCGGCAGAGGAGCAGCTCGCAACGAATTGTTTACAGTTACATGGAGACCGGCTGGCCCTTGCACTCCTAAAGCGCCACTTATTGGTATCCCTTCGGTTGAATAAGGCATTATTAAAACAATTGGTTTTTCCACATCGATGGGAAATTGGAAATGCACCACTATTCGAGTGTAGTCCTCTACTAAATACCGCAACAATATGGTTAAACGCCCCCCCTCTCTAGCTTCAGTGCGCCATTGCAACACCGCGTCGCCTTCCACCGCAGTGATTTCAATTCCCGGAGGTAGCTGCAAATCAATGCGATCAGTCTCGCCGTCCAGCATCTCGATGTCGAAGGCAGCCACACTGGTAACCATGGCCTCGCGAATGGAAAACAAACTGTGCAGACGCATTTCACTACGCGCCTTGGTCTGAGCTCGATGAGTAAGCCGCCGCGCCCACGAAAGTTCAAAAAGGCCAGTGGCGTCAAGGTGGCCACGCAGCACGGTTTCCCGTTCTCTTACCTCAATGGCGCTAAAAGCTCCGTGGTCCAACTGAGGCTCAACTTCCGTTTCCGGCACGGAGATTTCCAAAAAGGTCGCGCCCGCTTCCGGTAAGCGAAAAGAAATTCGCCTTGCAAAGCGGTCTTGCTCTTTGCCCCAGAAAAAAGTTAGGCGAACTTCATGCACTCCCGGACTATTTACTCCAACCGTGTAGAGACCATTTTCACTCAACAAGGAAGTGCGCTGACCATCGAGAGTCACCTGCGAAACCGAGGCAAGACTATCAATTATTGGCACCCGGACATGACCCAAGTAGGCGTCAAGTACTTCAAATCGGGCAACAAGAGTGGCGCGCAGTAATCCCTTTTGAAAGCGCCCCTCGATTCGACGTTCAATCGGGCAGACCGGTACTGGCGACGGTAGGGATGTATTTGCCGAGCTAACCTCATCAACTATCGAAATCCATTCGGACAAAGGAAGGGTCACTTGTCCTTTGTCCGCCGCAATGACCGGCGCGGTTAAAACAATAGCTGCATAGGCCAAAAAAACATTTCCCATTTCCGCTCCGGCTGCACGGGGGTGGAAGGGAGAAGTCTACTGCTAATGTTGCGCTATGAACAATGCCTACTTGACTACTTGGTACTCTCGCCAAAAACCCCATTCTCCGGCGAGTTTTGCAATTTGCTAGCTTGATATAGACTGGTAAATTTAGATAAATAGTTGGCATGCGAATCCAAGACCGTCTTCTCCAGACTCAGCCATGCTTTTCTTTTGAGTTTTTCCCTCCCCGAGACGAAACCGCGCTGCGGTCTTTGTACGAAACTATTTCCGAGTTGGCGTCTCTGAAGCCGGGATTTGTTTCCGTAACTTATGGCGCAGGAGGCCGAACTCGCGGACGTACAGTAGAAATTGCTTCACACATCAAAAATGAGCTGAAAATCGAAGCCATGGCCCACCTGACCTGTACGGGGCACTCTCGAAAAGAAATCGAGGAAGTATTACAGCGCCTGGCGCACGAAGGAATTGAGAATGTTTTGGCTATGCGCGGAGACCCTCCTAAGGGAGAGCCTTTTATTCCCAACCCGCAAGGGTTTGCTTACGCTAATCAGCTAGTGTCTTTTATTCGTTCTCAAAAACATTCATTTTGCCTAGGAGGAGCTTGTTACCCAGAAGTACATCCCGAGGCGAAATCTGCTGAGGAAGATCTGCATTATTTGCGCAACAAAGTAGACGCCGGGCTAGATTTTCTTATTACTCAGCTTTTTTTCGATAATCAGGTTTTTTTTGATTTTTTGCGACGTACCAAAGAAAGTGGAATCACTGTTCCCATTGTTCCCGGTATTATGCCGGTAGTAAGTATTGAGCAATTAGAGCGTGTAATCAAAATGGGCGGGGATGCGGTACCAAGTTCCCTTCGCGAAGGCTTGGAAAAGTGGCGAGGAAACGCCCAAGCCTCGCTGGAAGTAGGGGTTGCTCATGCTGCCGCACAATGCATTGAACTTCTACAGCAGGGGGTACGTGCTATTCATTTCTACACTTTCAATAGGTCCCCCGCCACCCGCAAGGTGATACAGGCTATTCAAAAAGCTATCTAGGGAAATGGTCGATCAACTAACCTTATGAAGGGGATCTCCGCGCTCTACCAAAAGAGATTCCTATTCCAGAAGGAACAATATTGCTTGTGTTTGGATATGACGAATAGCCCCACAGCTCATGTGGCCCTGGATGACCATGACCAGGGGGGCTTTTCTGCAGCACGCTGAAGTTATAATGATGTGAAAAGATTAACAAAACAAACTGTATTTAATTTCCAATCAAATCATCACAGAATTTTTTTACACGCTATTGAAAATTCAAGCTCCGACATCCTGATTAACTATTACGCCTAATTTCGAACCAACTCCACTTTCTTTTTCTAACGATGAGAGTTCAAAATTTCGCTTGAGCTGCTAGTTGCTGTCGAACGCACATCGGGTACGGCTAAAGTCTTTCCGGCAAGCCCGCGGGCTCAAAAGTGGGTTCGTTTGAAAGCTAATAATGTCCTTTTCTCTCCCTCTATCTCCCTGGGCCTATCCGCAGATGTTGAATACCTTCTTCAGCAGACCTTCATCGAAAAACCAAATGGGGTGGTATTGCTGGCCGAACCTTCACGAACCGCACTTGTGCTGGCAATAGCCGGTGCTCTGGCAGGTATTAGTGCTTTTTTTAGCCGCGCCTCAGGCCGCATCGGCATTCCTGTGAATCTAGCTTTTCTCCTATTAGGAATAATGGCTGGCGGCACCGAATTAGGAAGAGCAGCCTCCCCTTCTTATTCGCTTGCCTTTTCTCTGGGAGTAGCTGCCTTAGTGCTTATCCTTTTCGATGGTGGTCTGAATACTCCTACCGCAGTAATGCGCAAAGGATTGGCTCCTGCTAGTCTATTAGCAACCCTAGGTATTGCCGGAACTGCCCTTTGTTTTGGATTGGGAGCCCGACTTCTTGGTTTCCCTTGGCCACAAGCACTGCTGTTAGGAGCCATTGTCTCTTCCACTGATGCCGCCGCGGTTTTTGCGGTGCTGCGCGGAAGTGGACTCAAACTTAAGCAGCGAGTAGGCATCACTTTGGAATTGGAATCGGGATTGAATGACCCTATGGCGGTTATTCTTACCATTGCGCTTACTGCAGCCTTGCAATCTTCAACCCCTCCTTCGTTTGCAGTAATTCCCCAAATCATTTCGCAATTAATTCTAGGCGCGACTTTGGGACTAGCTTTGGGATACGGAGGACGCTTCCTTATTACCCAAGCACATCTTCCTGCCGCCGGTCTTTTTCCAGTGCTTAGCCTAGGATTAGCATTAACTTCATTTGGACTAACTACGTTATTGGGAGGAAGCGGATTTCTTGCAGTGTATTTAACGGCGGTAGTTTTGGGCAATGTTCGTTTACCCTACAAATCAGGGCTATTACGTGTTCATGATGCGATGGCCTGGCTTAGCCAAGTAGGCATGTTTCTAATATTGGGGCTTTTGGTGAAGCCTCTGCGCCTGTACAACGTCGCCGAAATAGGATTTATTTTAGCGCTTTTTTTAGCCATGCTAGCGCGTCCACTAGTGGTTGCTATTTGTCTTCTTCCCTTTCGTTTTTCCGTTCGCGAAATAATTTACATAAGCTGGGTTGGTTTACGCGGAGCCGTTCCCATTGTTTTGGCTATTTTTCCTATTCTCGCCCGCGTGCCAGGGGCGGAAAGAATTTTCGACGTGGTATTTTTTGTAGTGGTGATATCAGCGTTGATACCCGGAGGAACAGTTCGCTACGTAACCCGAAAATTACATTTAGAAAGCGAAGGTCCCCCGCCCGCTCCCGCCGCCTTGGAAATTAGCTCCACCCAGCTTCTTCATGGCGAAATAATGTCCTTTTATATTGAACGAGCATCTGCAGTTTCAGGAAGTGCCATTGTTGACTTACCCTTTCCCGAAACCACCTCGGTTTTATTAATTATGCGCGACAAAGACCTTATTGCCCCCAAAGGTAAAACCGTTTTCCATCCCGGCGACCACGTTTACTTGTTTTGTACCCAGGAAGACCGCGATTTAGTCCACTTAATATTCGGGCGAAGAGACGAGGGTAATTAAGATTCAATTGGCCTAGGTACTATTGCCACTGTGCAACGAGCAACACACACTAGTCTCTCCTGTTCATCTTTCAGTCTAACATCCCATACCATGGAAGAACGTCCCACATGTAAAGGAGTTGCCTCGGCTTTTACCACTCCCTTCCGCACTGGACGCAAGTGATTAGCGTTTATTTCCATACCCACTGCCAGGTGAGTTCCCTGATCAAGGTGGAGACTAGCCCCTAAGCAAGCAGCCGATTCGGCTAGCGCAAGCGAGGCCCCGCCATGCAAGGAGCCATATGGCTGGCAAACAGCAGGACCTATGGGCATGCTCATACGCACCCGTTCATTCGAGGCTTCTAACACTTTCATTCCCAAGGTATCCATTAATGTTCGGGAGCGATTACTCATCACAATGCCTTCAATACCTTTGCCTTACCTGAGAAAAACCGATTACTTATGCGTAACTCGGAGCTTATAGTCTAGCGCATTCTTTTCCCAAGCATTACTGTCCATACTGACATGGGGAGCTGCACACTCTCATTGACGCCATTGGCCGCCACTGCTAGCGTCATCTCACCTATGAACTTACTCCAAGAAATTGTCATCATCGGCGGACAGGAGATGCGACGCACTGTTCGCAGCGCTAAGTCCATTGTTTTTCTCATTTTCTACTCCCTAGCTGCAATCGCTAGTGGCATGGTGTTTTTTAAAGCTACCAGCGTATTACAGACCGCATTAAACGCCGCCCCGGGGCATGCCGATGCTTTAACTCACGGAGCCCTGGCAATAGTTTTCAGCCATGACACCGAAACTGTGCGCTATCTTTCACAAATCCCGCTAGTAGTAGTTTTTTTGATTTGGTTTTCTTTTCTTTTCTTGCCATTACTAGCTACACTGATTGGGTTTGATCAAATTGCAGGCGAGCTGCAAACAAAATCATTACGTTTCACCGTATTGCGTGCTAGACGAACAAGTCTGCTCATTGGTAAAGCGGCTGCGCAGCTCTTGGTGTTGTTAGGCCTTACTGCAATCATCAACCTAGCAGTATTTGTTTACTCGGCGGTATTTTTAGATTTTCCTATTGCCCTTGGGTTAGTCGCGATGGCACGCTTTTGGCTACTAACCTTCGTGTATGCCTCAGCTTATGTCGGGCTAGTATCTTTGTGTTCTACGTTGTTTCGCACACCCATACTATCATTGCTTACTTCCTTTAGCATTTTATTTGCCTTTTGGATATTAAGATTACTCAATCTCCCAGTTATTAGCTATTTTATACCTTCCAATTACCAAGAAAATCTTTTTTCACCAGATTTTTCTAAGGTAATGGTTTCTGTAGCCGCATACAGTGGCTTTGCGGCGGTTTTTATAGGCCTATCAGTTCTGGTCATTAGCAGGAGAAATTTATGACCGCTTCCACCTGTTCTTTTTACAAAAAAATCAATACCGCAGATTTGGCCATTGAAATAGAAGGCGTAGAAAAGCGTTTTGGGCCAAAAGTTGCAATTTGCGATCTGGCGCTAATCATTGAAAAAGGAGCCGTCTTTGGGCTTATTGGTCCCAATGGAGCTGGCAAAACCACTACCTTTTCGCTTATTTGCGGTTATATTCGCCCAAATATTGGAAAAATTCGAGTTCTTGGACAGTTGCCAGGAACGTTACCAGTAATAAAAGGAAAAATTGGAGCTCTTCCTCAAGACGCACTGCTTCCAGCAAACGACAAAGTTGGTGAGCTATTAACCTACTACGGCCGACTGATGGGATTAAGTAGATCTAAAGCACTTCACGCAGCAAAGGACAGCATAGAAAGAGTTGGCATGTCCCAGTGTTGGCAAATGCGTTGCGGAGCACTCTCTCATGGAATGGCAAAGCGGGTCGGATTAGCTCAAGCTTTTCTGGGAAACCCCCAACTGGTGCTGCTCGATGAACCTACGGCTGGCCTTGATCCCAAAAGTGCATTTCTTTTGCGCGATTATATTAAGCAACAACGAAAAGGCGGCCAAACGATTATTATTTCTAGCCACAATTTGCAAGAATTAGAAGAACTATGTAACTTTGCCGCCATCCTTAATCAAGGGCGGCTTGTTACTTGTGGGTCAATGGAGCAACTCACGCGATCGGCGGGAGAAATTCGTATTGTTTTGTCGAACACTGCGCCTATAGAAGAATTTGAGAAAGAATTGGAAACAATTCCCTGTATAGGAGCAATCATTTTTGATCAGGCTCATAAAACCCTAGTGATAGATTATTCGCCAAGCCTGTACCAAGCCGAAAACGTGATTGCCGAGGTGCTTAAGTTTCTGCTAGCCAAGGGGGTTGGTGTCTCTTCGGTTTCCAAAGGGCGCAAGCTAGAAGAGCGGATCATTGAGCTGACCTAAAGTGTAGTTTACTATTCGCAGGCTTATTTCACTTAGCGCATTATCTTTTGCGCACTGATATTTCGAGGAGCCTCGGCAGCGCCGCCTGGGCGAATCCTTTCCGCTTGCTCGGGCTAAAGAAGCCAACTCTTTTTTCTATTTCGCACAAAAACCACAGCCATGCACTGGATGCAGACAAACAACAATTTGCGCCATCGACGAGAAAATACGAGCCTCCAGTCGACCGAAGAACGAGCGTGCCGTCGCGGATATACTGACAAAACTTCTAAACGATGTTGGAGACGTATACAAGAGGAGCTCGAAGAAGGCTGAAATGCAGGTTCTACGTAAGGCGATCACAGGCCTCGCAACTCCCCCCACCTAGGGAACTTTCATTCCGGTCACTAGGCTCAACGCTGCGCCCCGAGGCCGTGTTTTTTCTGGGGTACTCGAGTTCTAGTTTTTGAACCTTGATGTTTTCCCTTGCCTCGCTGCGTCTTTTGCCTTATACATGCATTTTTTAGGAAAATGGCCTAGCAAGGCCGCGGTTAGGAGTGTTGGTTATGGCTTTTCGATGCGAACTTTGCGGAAAAGGTGCTCTGGTCGGCAACAATGTTAGTCATGCAAATAACAAGACCAAAAAGCGCACTCTCCCTAATCTACAGCGAGTACGAGCGAATATAAAGGGGAGTGTTCAACGAGTATTGGTTTGCACTAGGTGTCTAAAAGCAGGTAAAATTTCTAAAGCTGCTTAGCATTTCTTTTAACCCTAACTGCCTTGATCCTGCTGTCCGATATCGCTTTGCAGTTATGCAGGGAATATACGTAAAAAGGCGCTTGCTGATCGGACAGTCGCATCAGGCCGTAGTGAACTTCTTTCCAATACTTTACTTGCATGTCACCACACAAACTATTGGTGTGGAGGGTGAGTTTATTTTTAGTACGACATTTAGTTGCTGCATGTCTGCTATTACTTTTTTCCAACTCGGCTAGAGCTAGTTTTGACCCTAGTTTAACTTGGTATACTCTAAAAACTCCTCACTTTGTTTTGCATTTCCATCAAGGATTGGAATCCTTAGCTCAGAGTGCCGCCCAAAAGTTGGAACTAGCTCGAGCTTTGTTAGAAAATGATTTTTTGGCGGGTCCAAAAGAAAAGATTCACGTAATACTTTCCGACGTGTCCGACTCGGCAAACGGTAGTGCTGCATCCTGGATACGTCCCACTATTCACCTATTAGCCGTGCCTCCGGACAGCCGTTCAGAGCTTAACGATTACCAAGACTATTTTTGGAACTTAATTATACATGAATACACCCATATTGCGCATTTAAGCAAAACAGGTGGCTTGCCATCGTGGAGCAACACTGTTTTTGGCAAGATTTGGCTGCCCAATGGTTTTCTTCCTAGCTGGTTTTCCGAAGGACTTGCCGTGCATTATGAATCGTTTTACAGCGACGGAGGGCGAATACGTTCTTCGCTTTACAATATGTTTATTCGAACGCAATTATTAGAAAATTCATTCTATAAAATCGACGATATAAGCGCCAATCCCACCACTTGGCCTAGAGGTAAAATACCGTACCTTTATGGATCGCGCTTTATGCATTGGATTGCTAAAAGATACGGCCATAAATATTTTGCCAATCTTGTTCAAAACTATGGCGAACAAATAATACCTTTTGCTCTAAATGATGTTGCCTCCGAAGAACTTGGCAGTTCTTATCTTCAGCTCTATTCTGAGTGGCTTGACGAACTTAAACACGAATGCACGAATTTGGTTCAGCAAATTCGCTCCTCGGAAGTAACGACTCCTAAAAGTATTACATCCGAAGGAGAGTATACCGGCGAGCCACTTTTTTTAGATAGAGATAATATTCTTTATCTAAGTGCTTCCTCCAATAGCAAGCCTAAACTGCGCCTAAAAAACGTTGGCGATTTAAAAGAAAACAAAATTGTCGATTTATATGGATACGGCACCCTGGCAATTTCACCCGACAAAAAAACTGCTTTAGTTTCCCAAATAGTTCCTTATAACCAATTCTATTTCTTTGAAGACCTTTTTCAAGTCGATCTGAAAAGTGGCAATTTAAGACAAATCACCTTTGGCCAGCGACTTACCGATCCTGACTACTCCCCTGATGGTCATACGGTAGTAGCAATTCAACGATTCACTGGCGGCAAAAGCGCCCTAGTGCTGCTCTCCCCTTCCGGCGGCAATCCCTACCGAATTATTTATTCCGCCCCAGAAAATCATGTAGTATATACGCCCCGATTTTCGCCTGACGGAAAAAGCATTGCCTTTTCAGAACAACGACCGGAAGGACGTGACATTCGCATACTCTACCTTGAGTCTAACCGTTTAGTAGATGTGACCCGGGATCGCGCTCTCGACCTAGACCCTACTTACCACCCTGAGGGCGAATATCTTCTATTTTCTAGCGATCGCACTGGGGTTTATAACCTTTATGCTTACAATATTTCACAGAAAACCTCTTTCCAGGTTACCAATGTTCTTACAGGGGCTTTTCGGCCCGCAGTATCACCTGACGGTCAGAAAATTGTTTTGGTAAGCTATTCAACCAGAGGTTATGACCTTGCTTTACTTCCTTTCGCTCCATCCCTTTGGAAAAATGCTCCCTTAATTGACTTAACCAGGCCAAAGGTAGAACTTCCTTCTATTTCTATAGCAAAATACCAGGTCAATCCGTACCAGCCTCTACATTCTTTATGGCCACAATATTGGATGCCCATTCTTTCTCAAGACCCGTCAGGAACCAGCATAGGATTTTACACTTCGGGAACCGACATATTGGGACGTCATTTATGGAATTTACAAACCGAATGGGGACTTACATCCAATGAGCCAGCGTTTATGGGTTCCTACACCGCTCGAACTTTCTTTCCCGAACTCCAGTTTGCACTGGGAAGCTTTCTTTCTTTAACTCCAGCTTACCCTCAAAGGCTAGAACGCCAATCTTTTTTATCTCTTTCCTCGCTCTTTTCATTTTCCAGGCTAAATCAGCAATTTTCATTATCTATCGGGTACGAACTGAGATATTACGACCCATTTTCATTACCCGCACCCAACAATCCGATTGAGCCTAAACGTTACCCAGCAGAAAAAGGGCTCGCTGCAACGGTTTCTTTAGGATGCGGATTCTCCACCGCCGAAAGAACCCCCAATAGTTTTAGCTTTGAAAAAGGTCAGGTGCTTGGCTTTACTATTCGAGGGGCCAACCGAGAAACCGTAAGTCAATTCCGCTACTTATCAATTACCGGAAGTTTTACTCATTATCAGTCTTTGCCCGGGCTTTCGCATTTTGTATTAGCAACTCACTTTTCCGGCGGAGCCGGGTGGGGAGATCTCGGTAACCGAAGAGTTTTTCAGCTAGGCGGTCTAACCATTGATAATCTTTCTTCCAGCCTTTTTAGCCTTTCATCAAACCGAAAAGTAATCGCACTTCGCGGTTATCCGCCAGGCGCCTTTGCCGGAAACCGTTTCGTTCTAGTAAACACTGAACTGCGGTTTCCAATTGCCGACATCAATGCAGGAGCATGGACCTTACCTTTTTATGTAAGACGCATTTTTGCCGCTGCCACGTTCGACATAGGTCAGGCTGCTGACCGTATTCTTCTTAGAGAGCTAAAACCTTCTGCTGGGGGAGAAGCTAATATTGACCTGCTTTTAGGATACAGCCTGCCTGCTATACTTCATTTAGGGTATAGTCGAGGAATTTCTTCCCCGGGTATCCATAATGTCTATTTTACACTAGGAGGTGAATTCTAATATTATAGGAATTAGTATATACTTTCTTACTTTTCGAACATCTAGGATTGTACATCATGCCAGAACCTACAGTAACAATTAGCCGCCGCGGAGTAGATCGCTTTGTATCGAGCCATCCTTGGACCTACCGTTCCGATGTAGTAGGAAGCTGTCCACTGAAGGGTGGAGAAGTAGTACGAGTAGTAGACCAACGAGGTTGGTTTTTAGGCCGTGCATTTTATTCCGCAGTTAGCCAAATAGCACTGCGCCGGCTAACCCGCGATAACGTGGAATGTGACGAGTCTTTTTTCCGCGAGCGTTTAACTATGGCTAAGCGCTTGCGAGAAACTGTCTATCCTGGCGAAACTGTATGGCGGGCTGTACACGGTGAATCAGACCTTATGCCTGGATTAGTGGTCGATCGCTACGGAGACTATCTTTCAGTTCAGTTCATGACCCAAGGCGCGGAAAACTACCGCAAGCTCTTCTGCGATCTGCTGGAAGATATATACCGACCAAAAGGGATTATGGAGAGAAGCGACGGCAAAGTCCGCCTGTTAGAGGGATTAGAACAACGCAAAGGAGTGATTAGGGGAACGGTTCCTGATAAGGTAGAATATCAAGAAGGCAATATCAAAGTTGTGATCGATCTCTTAAACGGCCAGAAAACTGGAAGCTTTCTTGATCAGCGAGAAAACAGACTGGCAGTTCGCCGGTATGCTCGCGGTCGCGGATTAGATTGTTTTTCTTACGTTGGCGGGTTTGCGCTCCAGCTTGCCAAGTGCGGATGCGAACATGTTACCGCGGTAGAGTTTAGCGAGGAAATGTCGCCACTGATCGCTGCCAATGCTAAAGCCAACGGCATAACCAATTTGGAGGTAGTTACCGCCAATGCTTTTGATTTTTTAAAAGCACAAAGCGAAATCGATACTCGCTACGACATTATTATTCTTGACCCCCCCGCATTCGCACGCAGTAAAACCGCCATTGAATCTGCCCAGCGGGGATACAAAGAGATTAATCTGCGAGCGCTACATCTTCTGAAGCCAGGAGGGATTTTGGTTTCGGCAAGTTGCTCGTTCCACATCTCCGAGGACCATTTTGAAGAAATTCTTTTTAGCGCCGCTTCCGATGTCCGCAAAGAAATTCAAATCGTCGAAAAACGAGGGGCTGGCAGAGATCATCCTGTCCACCTAGGGACCCGTGAAACTCGCTACTTAAAGTGCTACATTTTGCGCGTTGTGTAACCAGATATGGCTTCTACTTTGTCTTTCTTTATGACGTCTGATGATGAGCAAGCGTTTTTACGCCTACTAGAGCCTCATTCGTTAGAAATCTATCCCGAATACTGCGATCCCGCGTACGAACCCTTTCTTGCCTCTACAGCACATCAAGATTGGCTTACCGAGGAAGCTTATTATCTATCTGTTCCTTCTGCCGGGCAAACCGTTGGTTTGCCCATAAAGCGTGGACCAAAAAAAGGAATGATGAAGGTTGATGAAAACTCTTCACCAGTCATTCACTGGGAACGTTGCTTGGCGGAACAAGGAGAGTTACGGTCTGGAAGGCTATGGGCCGAGCTGCAGCACCTGCATAATCGCCCAGGAGTGCAACCAAGTTCGATGAAGACAGTTTTTGAAATAATTCGTAGCCACTTTAAAAAATACTATCGAGGCTCTCAGCCGCGGGGCTTTTTTGTAGGGCCAAATGCATGTAGGCAAGCAAAGCAAGGACTAAAACTTCGGGAATCTGGCCATAAAGGCGGATTGGTAATTCCACAGTAACGCTCCCTTGGCTGGCGACCCTTAAAAAATTAACATCGAATTTGGTTTTCGGTTGACATCGACTTCGGCATACCATATAAGAGTCTCAACTTTGACGCGGGGTGGAGCAGCCTGGTAGCTCGTCGGGCTCATAACCCGAAGGTCCCTGGTTCAAATCCAGGCCCCGCAAAAAACACCGAACGTTTTTCGTTCGGTGTTTTTTTATTTTCGGCAGCTTTCAGCAGTTTATAGCACTTCCTCCACGATCGTCTTCACATCCAAAACCAGAACTGTATTTCCTTGCCCTAAATCAGTTGCTCCCGAAAAACCCTTTACGCAACCAACCACTCCTCCTAGAGGCTTCACTACTACATCTTGCTGCCCCCATAGTTCATCAACTACCAGCCCGAGCCGTTTTTTCGCGAAACCAATCACCACCACAAATAAACCGTCTTTCTGCATAGAATAGACCGGAGCCGAATTGAGCAATGTCGGCTTGCCCGGTGACACGCCGGCAGGAAGCGAATCAGACAACCGAAATAGAGCAGCTAAACGTACCAAGGGAAGTTTGTGGTCTCTAAGCTTAATAAATTCACCACACTCTGAGCACAAGACTTCACAGCAGGAAACCGATACGATTTCGGTCACCGAATTCAACGGCAGTACATAAATTCGCCCGGAAACCCCCACTACTATCGAGCGAACAATTGCCATGGTTACCGGAACCTTGATGGAAAAAACAGTTCCCTTTCCAGATGTACTTTTTAATTCGACAATTCCGCAATGCTTGGCAATATTGGTTTTTACTACATCTAGCCCTACCCCTCGACCAGATAATTCGCTAACCTGCCGAGCAGTAGAGAAACTATGCGTAAATAAGAGCTCAACCATTTCTGCTTGCGACAATACTTCACTATTATGCGCGCTAGCCAGCCCCCTTTCCACCGCTATCCCTCTCACTGCTTCCTCATCAATTCCTCTTCCATCATCCTGTACTTCAATTACCACCTGACTTCCTCTCTGCTCGGCAAAAAGAGAAATAGTTCCTCGTGGCGATTTTCCCGCTTCAAGGCGCGCATCCTGCAGTTCTATTCCATGATCAATAGCATTACGCACAATATGCATGAGCGGATCAGCCAAATCTTCCACAATTTGCTTATCAAGCTTGACGTCACCACCCGAACAACAAAAATTTATTTCTTTACCTACCTCTTTGGCTGCACGACGAACAATTGCGCCCAATTTGCTAAAAATCTGCTCTAAAGGCACCATTCGAATTTCTAAAAGATTGCGCTGCAATGCTTCAAATTTGCGCTCAAAAAAACGGATATCCGCCTGAAATACCGCCTCTAATTCGCAGCCCCCTTTTTGGTTAAGGTAAGTTTTTTCCGCAACCCCAACTAAACGAGTCTTAGCCAATACCAATTCGCCAACAATATTCATTACCTGATCTAGTTTTTCGATATCGACTCGCAATGTTTTGCTTACATTACGCAAAGAAACGTTTGTATTTGACAACCGCTTTTGAGTCAAAAAGTTATTCGTCGTTATTTTTGTTGCCCGGCAAGCAGCAATAGATAGCAACCGAATTTTTGCCGGCACCCCCAGCAATACTTCTTCCAATTGCGACACTGAAATAGCAGTTGCAAAAAGAAGTTTAAAAGCAATTTTTTCTTTTTCCGTGGGGATTTCTTCTGAAGGGAGTGTGGCAATCACCTCACCAACTTTCTTTAACTTCTCATTAACTGCAGCAAGTTTAGATTCGAATTCTTCTAATAGATAGGTCACATTTACATAGCAAAATTGGTTGCCCTTGTTCGCGTTTTCACGAATACGATGTTCTTCGTACTCGGTAAGTACATTGCGCTCGGAGTCGAGCCCCAAAGCGCCCAACCAATCAATCTCACTGTCCGCTCTTTCCATCGCGCTTTGGCGACGATCTTGAATACTTGAAACCAAATCGAAACTTAGTGCTGCAATTTCAGGATGCTCGCCTAGCCCCTCACTTCCGGCGACGAACACCATGCGTTGGAAAAGTTCCACTGCCTCCAAAAGAAGATCGAGATTCTCCCCTGAAAACGGAATTCTGCCCACGCGAATTTCATCAAGCAAATCCTCGACCGCATGAGCAAGCTGGGCCACAGAAGCCACTTCATATAGCGCCGCCAAACCCTTAAGAGAATGAGCTCCCCGAAAGATTCGTTTGACTAGTTCTGGCTCAGACTCATTCTTAGTCAGTTGGCCGAGCTCCATTAAGTCCTTGGACAGAGCATCGATAATTTCTTGAGCCCCGGACAGGAATTCGTCCGCGACAAGAGGCGATGTAGACATAGAGGAAGGCATCGGGTTCTAGTACTTTGCTAACCAACTCTTCTATAGTTTCATATAACTACGTACCAATCCGGTTAAGAGCTTTGGATCAAAAGGCTTTTCTAAACACTGCGCTGCCCCCAACGCCAACCCCTGCTTGCGCTCGTTTTCCGAGGACGCCGCACTCACAATGATTAAAGGCGTTTCTTTATAATTGGGATTCTTTTTTACAAAATTGATCAGCTCTAAGCCATTAATATCTGGCATGTTAAGATCGGTAATTATGAGATCAAAGTGACACCTAGGGAGTATTTTAAGTGCTTCAAAGCCGCTCTTCGATTCGTAAACCGAGAGATTTTCCAACGGCTCGAGGATCGCGGCAATGGTTTGCCGAGCAGACTTGGAATCGTCTACAACAAGCACTTTAAAAGACACTTACCTTCTCCGCACCAAAGTCTACCCCTACTATGGTATCAAAACCAAGCTTAGCATGCCTCAAACTTTCCCGGCCTTAATCTAGCTGACTTTTTCCCCTGTGCTGACTTAGTTGTCTATCCTAGCCTAAGAAGTCACACTTTGCTGTTAACTCGCTGTTCTGTTTTACCTCGGCTGGCTACCAGCCAAGAGCGACAAAATATGGGCCTTAAAATTGTCTGAGTTGACAGGCGATATCTAACAGCCTATCTAACTGCGATGAAATTGACAATAAATGGCCGAGAGCAATCTGTTCCCGACGAGCTAAGCATTTCTGGACTTCTTGAGCATCTGCAAATTCACGAATCACTAGTAGCAGTAGAAGTTAATCGGATTATTGTTCCTCGCAAGCAACATTACACCCGCACCCTTTCGGAAAGCGACGCGGTAGAAATTGTTTCTTTCGTCGGCGGCGGCTGATAGGAGAAGAAAAAAATGTCCAACACCTTGCGTATTGGAAAGTACGCTTTTCGATCTCGTCTTTTTGTAGGAACAGGAAAATTCAAGGATTTTCCAACCATGAAAGCAGCTCACCAAGCGTCAGGCGCCGAAGTAGTTACGGTTGCTTTGCGGCGTATGGATTTGCAGGCAGTGGGCGAAGCTTCCATGTTGTCCTGGATTGATACTTCCAAACTAACTCTGCTCCCTAATACTGCCGGCTGTTACACTGCCGACGAGGCCATACGTACCTGCCGATTAGCGCGTGAACTCTCTATGGGAGATTTAGTCAAGTTGGAAGTTCTGGGAGATCAAAAAACCCTGTTTCCCGATGTCGAAGAAACGCTAAAAGCGGCTCGCGTGTTGGTAAAAGAAGGATTTACAGTACTTCCCTATATCACTGATGATATTATCACCTGCAGAAAATTAGAAGATTTAGGATGTGCCGCAGTAATGCCTTTAGCTGCTCCCATCGGGTCCGGACTGGGCATTCGAAATCCTTATAATATTCGACTCATCTTGGAGTCAGTCAAAATTCCGGTAATTGTTGACGCGGGAGTGGGCACTGCCTCTGATGCAGCAATAGCAATGGAATTAGGTTGCCAA
>JBNKEI010000024.1:0-4059 GCA_050288705.1 Myxococcales bacterium | reverse complement strand
AGAAATGGAGCTTCTTCCACTGGAAGATGCACTCCTCGACGCCGCAATCGCGGTATTGGTGCTCCATCATTTGGCCGAACCCGCGCGACTATTTCAAGAAATGGCCCGCATCTTAAAGCCGGGAGGAAAAGCTATTGTGGTAGACATGCAACCGCATGATCGTCAGGAGTATCAACAACAAATGGGCCATGTGTGGCTAGGCTTTGCTCCTTCACAAATTGAAAAATGGCTGAGTGATGCTGGTTTTTCTCTTTTGCGAATAAACGCTCTTTCTCCAATAACTTCAGCCAAAGGACCTCCTCTGTTTTTCGCAACTGCTGTCCGTACCTGTTTAAAGTCTCCAATACCAAAGGTTTAGTTTTTGGCCTACCTTAACTGGTTTAACCGGAACAACTAACCAACCACTGAGGAAATAAATGCACACAAACAAACAATGCTCCCCCGCTGATTGCAATTGCAACTGCACATGTAACCCACCAGGCAATCACTCGAATTTAGAAATCGGTTCGAAAATAGATTTCAAAGTCAAAGATCTTGCTTTGGCATCGTGGGGACGTACTGAGATTCGACTTGCCGAACAAGAAATGCCTGGATTAATCGCAATACGTAATAAGTATGCAGGCGAAAAGCCACTTAAAGGCGCTCGTATAATGGGCAGCCTGCATATGACTATCCAAACCGCAGTACTAATTGAGACTCTGGTGGAATTGGGCGCGGATGTACGGTGGGTTTCATGCAATATCTTTTCCACTCAGGACCACGCTGCTGCTGCCGTGGTGGTAGGAAAAGAGGGCACTCCCCAATCTCCCCAAGGCACCCCAGTTTTTGCTTGGAAAGGTGAAACTCTCCAAGAGTATTGGTGGTGCACGGAACAGGCTCTGACTTGGCCGGATGGTTCTGGGCCACATCTTTTAGTAGATGACGGAGGAGACGCTACGCTACTAATTCACAAAGGAGTAGAGTTTGAGAGCGCAGGAAAAGTTCCCGATTTCTGCCCAGAAACCGATCCCGAAGAATGGGGAGTGATTTTAGAGCTTTTGCGTCAAGAGCAACAAAAAAAACCTGGCCGCTGGACTCGTATGGCTAGCAACATACAAGGAGTAAGTGAAGAAACAACAACCGGGGTGCATCGCTTGTACGAAATGCAACACCAGGAAAAGCTATTATTTACCGCGATTAATGTAAATGACAGTGTAACGAAATCGAAATTCGACAACATTTACGGATGCCGCCACTCTCTTTTGGACGGATTAAATCGCGCGTCCGATGTGATGTTGGGAGGAAAAGTAGCGGTTGTTTGTGGATATGGCGAAGTTGGAAAAGGTTGTGCTCAGGCTCTGCGCGGACAAGGGTGCCGGGTTATTGTTACTGAAATCGACCCAATTTGTGCATTGCAAGCAGCAATGGAAGGATACGAAGTTGCTCCCTTGGAAAAACATCTTAAAACCGCCGATGTTTTTGTGACTGCAACTGGAAATAAAAACGTCATAACCGCGACGCACATGTCTACCATGAAAGACAAAGCGATTGTGGGCAACATTGGACATTTTGATAACGAAATCGATATGGCGGGATTAAAAAAAATCTCTGGAATACAGAGCATTGCTATTAAGCCCCAATACGATGAATGGAAATTCCCTGATGGTCATAGCGTGCTTATTTTGGCTGAGGGCAGGCTACTAAACCTAGGATGCGCCACCGGGCACCCTAGTTTCGTTATGTCGGCTTCTTTTACCAATCAGGTGCTTGCACAACTTGAATTATGGAGGCATGCTAAAAATTATCAGAAAAAAGTTTATATGCTTCCTAAACACTTAGATGAAGAAGTGGCACGTTTACATCTGGAAAAACTCGGAGTTCAGCTTACCAAGCTTACTCCAGAGCAAGCTCAATATATTGGCGTTCCTTTAGATGGTCCTTTCAAACCCGACCATTATCGGTATTAAAATCGTATATGATTGTAAAAAAGGCTGCTTATTGTTTTGAATTCAAGGGCAGCCTTATAAATTCGTTATCAAGAAAGAAGGGTACTGAATAGTTATAAATTGAATTTGTTTCAAGGGCACGACGCCAAGCTTCGAAAATCCCCCTTGCAAAGGTGGTTGGCAGGATTTGTTCGTTTGTCAAGCAGATTAGAACTCAATTGCCCAAGTCTTTTCTTGGCAACCTACAAAGTGTTCAAAATTTTTACAATGTTTCACCCCAAACTATTGTAAGATTTGTGTATTTAAGCCATAATATTCGTCAATATATTCGACAGCCACTAAAAACAGTAGGCTATCATTAATGTTTCTGCAGTATTAGGGTTTTTATAGGAAAGAAGCATGGCTTATCTCACCCGACGCGAATTATTGAAACTAACAACTATGCTTGGCGGCTCGGCTGTGTTCTCGTCCTGCAGCATAGACGCACACCCCAAGCCTGACACAGTATTTCCACAGCCAGGCCCCGATCAATTAGAGGCAGTGTACGCCGAGAATTTTTCCATAGACAGTCGTTTTTGGAATAACCGAACCAAAGGTATCATCCGGCATTGGATTCCGCATTGCTACAACAAATTGTCTGATCCTGATTTAATCGAAGGCGGAATCGATAACTTTGTACAGGCTGGCAAAAAATTGAAGCAGCAGACAGCCAAGGGGCATGTGGGCTTGGAACTTTCAAATGCTTACGTGCTCAACACCGTCGAAGCCATGTGCAATGCCTTGATGATCAATCCACAAGGAGACTCCGAAATAGAAACGGCGCAAAGCGCCATGCGCGTAAAATTAGATGAATGGATTCCAATAATTCTCAGCGCTCAAGAACAAGACGGATATCTCCAGACTTGGACGACCCTTGGAAGCCATCGCCGCTGGAGCAACCGTAATGCACATGAAGGCTACGTGGCGGGTTACTTCATTGAAGCGGCGATTGCCCACTACCGAATGAGCGGAAAAACCGACACTACTTTGTATGATGCCGCGAAGCGTCTGGCTAATTGTTGGTGCGATAATATTGGCCCACTACCAAAAGAAACCTGGTGGGATGGTCATCAAGAAATAGAACAGGCGCTGACCAAGTTTGGCCAATTTATCAATGGAAATGAGGGACCCGGTAAGGGCGATAATTATATCGGACTAGCCAAATTCCTGTTGGATGCACGCACTGGTGGCAGTGAGTACGATCAAAGCCACACCTTTCCGGTCAATCAAACCACAGCAGTCGGTCACGCCACACGAGCAGTATATATGTATTCGGGCATGACCGATATTGCAAATCTGACCAAAGATCAGAATTATTTAAATGCAGTAAATCAACTGTGGGATAATTTGGTTAATAGGAAAATGTATCTTACCGGAGGCATTGGAAGCAATAGACACAATGAAGGTTTTGACCCCGACTATACGCTTCCCAACAATAACTACTGCGAATCATGCGCTGCCTGCGGAATGCTGTTTTTTCAACATCGATTAAATTTGACTTATCAAAACAGCAAATATGCTGATCTCATGGAGCTTGTGCTTTACAATGCGCTGTTAGGAAGCTTGGATATTGAGGCTAAAAATTACACTCATACCAATCCTTTAACTCAAATATTTTCACGTTACAGTTGGCACACATCTCCCTGTTGCGCAGGCAATATTTCTCGAACATTGCTAGCGCTTCCCACATGGATGTATGCAAAAAGCAAAAAATCCTTGGCTATTAATCTTTTTATAGGCAGCAAAGTACAAATAAATGACCTAGCAGGCACTGACGTAGAAATTATCCAAAACACTAACTATCCCTGGAACGGCAAAGTTGTGGTAAAAGTAAACCCGTCTACGCCCAGCGAGTTCACCATATTGATTCGCAAGCCTAGCCGGGATGTGAGCACTTGCTACAAGTTTACACCAGAGCAAAATGGCATTACTTCTATTTCTGTCAATGGTTCAATCATAGAGCCTGATGAGCTGAATGGATATGCAGCTATTACCAGAATATGGCAATCGGGTGATCGCATCGAACTTGTTTTACCACTGGTTATTCAGCGAATAAGATCGATTCAGAATGTTGAATCTACTAGAAATCGCGTAG
>JBNKEI010000023.1:0-17487 GCA_050288705.1 Myxococcales bacterium | reverse complement strand
GGTTAGGAAAATTAAGAAAGCAGTTTAAAGAAACCGGAAATATTGATCCGAGAGATAATGCAAAACGCCTTACCTCCGAGCAGCGTCAAGAAATGCTGCATATATTTACTAAAGAGCCAAATAGAAACTACGCGAACATTGCACGACAATTTGGTATCAGCGATTCATGGTTATTAAAATTAAGAAAGCAGTTTAAAGAAACCGGAAATATTGATCCGGGAGATAATGCAGAACGCCTTACCTCCGAGCAGCGTCAAGAAATGCTGCGTATATTTACTGAAGAGCGAAATAGAACCAACGTGGACATTGCACGACAATTTGGTATCAGCGGTTCATGGGTAGGAAGATTAAAAAAACAGTTTCACAAAACCGGAAATATTGATCCGGCATCCAATCTTGCCCGAGAACATCTGCCTGCTAACAACCCATATGATTTGATGGAAAACCGCTTGTTCTCCGATGAACATGAGATGCACGATTCGGAAACTGATCTCGCCATGGCAATCTTTGCTGAATACGAGACGGAGATCTATGGCCCAAACTCAGCTGCTCAACCCTCTAATATTGCTCGAGAATATCTGCCTGCTAACAACCCATATGATTTGATGGAAAACCGCTTGTTCTCCGATGAACATGAGATGCACGATTCGGAAGCTGATCGCGCCATGGCAATCTACGCTGAATACGAGACGGAGATCTATGGCCCAAACTCAGCTGCTCAACCCTATATCGAGAAAACGAGTACACTTATGTTACCAGCAAGATTTGGTTTAAATTCTTATAATTTAGAATCTAGCGGATATAGTAGTCGGCGGCAACTTGGGGAATCTTCACAGTCGACCGGTACTTTTCAATCACCACCAGCGAGTCCGAGTAGCCGGCAGACTGAGCAATTGGGAGCCGCGACAACCGAGCATATTTTAACAATATCGCCCGAGAGGACTAGCGAAGCCGCATCTAGTCAAGCAATCATGGCATTTGGCGGCGAAAGCTTAAAGCGACCAACTGATACTTGGGTAACTCTGGAAGATGCCCCCAAGAAGAAGTGTGCCCGTAGTGGTTTGGCGCCGATTGGTGAGGATGTCCATAGAGGGCAACCCAATTTTCGTCTTAGCTCCGAGCGGCGTCAAGAAATACTGCGCATCTTTACTAACGAGCCAAATAGAAACAACGCGGACATTGCACGACAATTTGGTATCGGCCAATCATGGTTAGGAAAATTAAGAAAGCAGTTTGACGAAACCGGAAATATTGATCCGAGAGATAAGTCAAAACGCCTTACCTCCGAGCAGCGTCAAGAAATACTGCGCATCTTTACTAACGATCCAAATAGAAACGACGCGGACATTGCACGACAATTTGGTATCGGCGATTCATGGGTAGCAAGATTAAGAAGGCAGTTTGACGAAACCGGAAATATTGATCCGGGAGATAGGGCAAAACACCTTACCCCCGAGCAGCGTCAAGAAATACTGCGCATCTTTATTAACGAGCCAAATAGAACCAACGCGGACATTGCACGACAATTTGGTATCAACGATTCATCTATAGGAAAATTAAGAAAGCAGTTTGACGAAACCGGAAATATTGATCCGGGAGATAAGGCAAAACGCCTTACCTCCGAGCAGCGTCAAGAAATACTGCATATATTTACTAACGAGCCAAATAGAGTCGGCGCGGACATTGCACGACAATTTGGTATCAGCAATTCATCGCTAGTAAAATTAAGAAAGCAGTTTAACGCAACCGGAAATATCGATCCGGGAGATGTGAAAAAACGCCTTACCTCTGAGAAGCGTCAGGAAATACTGCATATTTTTACTAACGAGCCAAATAGAGCCGGCGCGGACATTGCACGACAATTTGGTGTCAGCTGTCCATCGCTAGGAAAATTAAGAAAGCAGTTTAACGCAACCGGAAATATCGATCCGGGATCTGTGACAACACGCCTTACCTCCGAGCAGCGTCAAGAAATACTGCGTATATTTACTAACGATCCAAATAGAGCCAGCGCGGACATTGCACGACAATTTGGTGTCAGCTGTTCATCGCTAATAAGATTAAGAAAGCAGTTTAACGCAACCGGAAATATTGATCCGGCATCCAATCTTGCCCGAGAACATCTGCCTGCTAACAACCCATATGATTTGATGGAAAACCGCTTGTTCTCCGATGAACATGAGACGCACGATTCGGAAACTGCTCGCGCAATCTTTGCTGAATACGAGGCGGAGGTCTATGGCCCAAACTCAGCTGCTCAACCCTCTAATCTTGCCCGAGAACATCTGCCTGCTAACAACCTATATGATTTGATGGAAAACCGCTTGTTCTCCGATGAACATGAGACGCACGATTCGGAAACTGCTCGCGCAATCTGATTTCCACGAAAAAGAACCCTGATGCCTGGGCACACCTCCAGCTTAGTGCATCCTTACATTCAATATATTGTTGCAGCTAAACTTAAAACGCTTTTGTCTGAAAGTGTCGAGCTACTGGCGAAGCCCCCTCCGATATCCAAGTATGGTGCATGCCCAAGAACGAAAGTGGCATAGCAACCAGCGCGCAGTTTTCGGGCCTCTACCTGGATGCAAGTACTAAAAAGTTGGAAGGAAATATTGGAGACATTTGTCGGTTTGATTAAATGACCGTCAATGACTTTCTATTCCGTAACTATTCAGCACTAGCCACTTCGCGAGTAGCCAAAATTTAAAACCACGGTCTTTCCGAGCGTAATGCCGCAGGCATGAAGTCGAGGAAGCATTGGGCCTCGACAAGCTCGGCCTGAACGAATTTCTTGCAATCCTTCGTTATCAAGAAAGAAAGGTGCTGAATAGTTACTCTTATCCTAAAAACTGATTGCAATTCTGAACGAATGCCACTGCATTTGAGGCATCAATTAATACCGCTTCCTCCGCAAATGGGTATTGAGTATAGAATTCATCGAGGGCTTGGTAATGCCTTTCCACTGCGCCCTCCCAAGTAACTTGCATAGGAAACAATTTATTGTTAACAGTAGCTACAAAGTCTACTTCACCTCGATTGCGCCAGTAAGCTGGAGATAATCCTCGGCGTCTTAGGGTCAAAAACACCAAGTTCTCCAAACTTTTCCCCAAATCCCGGCCAGTTGTTCCACTAACTGCAAATCGCAAGCCAGTATCGATTGCATAATATTTTTGCTGTCGATGACTGCTTTGTCGCTGCGAATATGAGAAAAAGGGACAAGAAAAAATCAAATAAGCCTGCTCGCACGCCTCCAAATACTGGCTCACCGTGTCCGTTGATACCCCCGCAGAATTAGCAATACGCCGCAGGCTCAATTCTGCCCCTACACTTTGGTAAACCGCGCTAATTACTTGTAGCAAACCTTTGGGCGACCTAGTTTTAACTCTGGGTGCAATATCGCGCAAAACAATGTCCCGAAATAATTCTTTTAAATAACCCATGGGATCTGTATCGGTTACTGCTACGGGAAATCCGCCGAGCTGAAGATATTTTTCCAGTGTACATTTTTCGCAGGCCTTTTCAAACTCGGACCAATTAAAAGGAAACAACTCGTAAACTCGGTGACGCCCAGTGAGTGCGGTAGCCAATTCGCCTGAAAGCATGGAGGCATTAGATCCGGTTAATATATAGACGCAGGTTTGCACACCAGTCAGAGCTTTGTGTATCCATTTTTCCCAATGGGGAACAGATTGGATTTCATCGAAAAAAAAATAAGCCATCGAGCCAAAAGGGGTACGCTGTTGCGCAAATTCCACAATTGCATCCAATAATTCGCGGGCGCGGTTTAATTCAGTGATGTCTGTAACGGTCTCAACAACACCAAGCACATTACCGTTGTCATCTTTGACCACACTTGCGTGTTTGATGATCGGCACGTCGTGGCCGTCCTTGTGCTGAAGCTGGCACTCCTTGGCTCCCGAGGAACCTTTTTCAAGGATCTTACATCTGCCGATGTCCGTAGGGCAATTCTTACCGAAGCAGCGACTGCAACTGAGCAGAGCGCAGGTCTGCCCCACAGCTTCCAAGGCACTATAGCCACTGATTTTTTCCATGGACTTGTTCCATGAAGCGATCAGGCCGTTGTTGTCCATGGTGAAGACGCCGTCCGCCATGGAGTCGATGATCCGGCTTATAAATTTCTCATTCCATACTTCCTGCTTATCAGGTGACATTCCATGCCTCTGCTAATAGGGAACGTTTCTGCTACCTACGGTAACGTTACTTGGATGTTACCTTACTATTGTAACAAGGAACGGAATCGTCAATGGGTTTGCGAAATAACATATAAAAACAGCTTGATAGATGGTTTTTTTGATGGCGGCATGAATATTGATAGTTTTAACTCCAGAAAGATTGTGCCGGTAGTACATACCGGAGTAAATCATTTGAAAAATAAAAACCAAAAAAAGAGAACAACTATGCAACGAAATGAAAACCTGTACGCCGTCGAAAGTGAGAAAAGCGTCTCCCGCTTTGTTGAAGATTTTGCTGCCATTGTTGCCGCCAATGATTTTGTAATTAACAACAAGTCCACCATGAATATGAAGGAAACCTTTACAGCTCATGGAGGCATTGTTCCTGAAGAATTCGATTTACACATGATCCAGATTTGTAAGCCCACCAAAGCGGACAAGAGTCTCTCGGCAAATCCCGAGCGAGCTATCCTCATGCCGAAGTTTGTTCATGTCTTTTCAAAGGAGAATAAGACCCATGTTCGTTACCTGAGTCAAAGTTCTGATTATATCGCGGAGTTTGTTCCTGGAGATGCGAAATTTCCTAAATCCCTTGAACAGACATTCTCTAAGATCCGTTCGATGATTGATGAGGCAAAATAAAATTATAGTTGATCTGTATCCAGGGAGAACAGTATGTGGAAAGCACTTATCAAAATTAATAAAAACCTCGTCTACGCAATCCCCACATTGATGATTGGAGGGTTGGTTTTCGGCAACCTTGCGGATCATGCAATAGTGGCCGGTATGAAGATGATGATTATTCCCTTAACCTTCCTGATGGTCTATCCCATGATGGTGACCTTGAATATCAAGCATCTCAAACAGGGATTGCAACCCAAAATTCAGGGCAGCGCTGCGCTCATCAATTTTGCCATAATCCCCTTTGTGGCATATTTTCTCGGCAAACTGTTCTTTGCGGATCAGCCCTATATGGCACTTGGGCTTTTTCTCGCTTCCCTGCTTCCGACCAGCGGTATGACCATTTCCTGGACCGGTTTTGCTAAAGGGAATATGGGCGCGGCCATCAATATGACAGTAATCGGGCTCACTCTCGGTTCGTTGGCGACGCCGTTTTATGTGAGCTGGCTGCTTGGGGCTACGGTTGAGGTCAATTTTTTCAAGGTAATGCAGCAGATCTTTTTTATTGTCTTTTTGCCAATGGGGCTTGGCTTTGTAACAAGGCAGGCGTTGTTAAAAAAATACAGTATGAAGGAATTTAAGGAACGTATTGCCCCCCGTTTTCCGGCAATGTCGACCATTGGTGTGCTTGGCATTGTTTTTGTCGCGATGTCTTTAAAAGCTCAAACGATTATGGCAAATCCGGGGCAGTTGCTCATGATCTTTATTCCTCTGCTTATTCTCTATCTTTTCAATTTCATTCTCTCCACAATAATGGGCAGAACCTTTTTTAACAGGGGCGATGGTATTGCACTTGTTTACGGAACGGTTATGCGAAACCTCTCCATTGCCCTGGCCATTGCCATCAATGCCTTTGGTAAAGCGGGCACCGATGCCGCCCTGGTTATCGCTCTTGCCTACATTATTCAGGTGCAGTCTGCTGCCTGGTATGTTCGTTCAACGGATAGTCTCTTTGGGCCACTTCCCCACCCAGAAAGTACCTAAATCAAATACTGCAAATAGCCAGTGTCTCGGCATTGTGGGCACCCGCTTCCCTTTTTAAAAATGCATTTCTCCAGTCGACGAGGACTTTGTCTAGTATGCCGGATGAGATCATGTTGTCGACTATGCTCGACAATCCTTAAACTGTCGATTATAGTCGACACTGAAAATTCACCCCACCCTCGCAACTGCCAAAATGCTCATCCCCGTCGGTGGCGGAAAGCGTTTTTCTATTTCTACTACTAGAGGAGCCACCCAATTATATCCTCTAAGCTGCAATGCCGGCAAAGCTCTTCTTTGTAAAATTCGACCATTTACTAACCAACCAGGAATTCCCAGCATATTCATTGATTCTAGATGCTCTACAATAAATCCGCTGTCCTGCAAAAGCTCGCGCAGTCCATTTCTAGTGTACCGACGGAAATGCCCCACTGCTTGATCGAGAGAACCAAATAACCATGGCCCGGCAGGAACTAATATAACTAATCGGCCCCCCGAAGGCAACACACTGCGAATATTTATTAGCGCTTGGCAATCATCTGCAATGTGTTCCAATACATTGGATAATAATGCGGAATCAAATTGATATTCTTTTAGTTGCAACCAGTCTGCTTCTTCTACCCCAGACAAGTGAGGAATAACTTGGGGAATTTGCGCAAAAATACTCTTTAATTTTTGATAATAAAATTGCTCCATCTCCAAAGCGACCACTAATTCGCGCCCATTAGCAATTTGTTGAGTAATAGTGCCAATTCCAGCTCCCACTTCTAACACTCGTTTACCTAAATATTGTGAAAACTTATGCCCTAACCAAGCATTGTACCGTGGCGCTCCCTCTTCTAATCGTTGCAACGTAGTGTAGCCCTCGTGCGGCGCGTCTGCTTGTTTTCGATTAACTGCTGGGCGGACCGCGCAACGAAGAACTTGGAAAGTCTTTTTTAACTCTGCACTCAGACACTCTTTCCATTCTCCTGCATAAGTCACCTCCATCTGAGCGGTGGGAACCGATTGCTTTGCTAGCTGCATAATAATTTCTGCATCAACTTCCTCTCCCGCGGACCGCAATTCTAACTTCCGTATTACACCAGTACGAAAAGCCATTAAGCCAGTTTCCCAATCGAAAAACGTAAATTTTGCTATTGCATTACGCAACCAGGAAACGCCACACACCACCGTTCGATTGATAATCGCCCGTTTAGGAATCTGCTGTTCTTGATTCTTGCGAATTGCAAAAACTGCCTCCGCGTTCTTGGAAATTATGGGCTCAACCAATCGGTGATAATTGGAAGGAGAGTACTCAAAATGAGAGTCTTGCAAAATAATCAGCTCATTCTTGATTTCCCCAAGAGCGGCTTGTATGGCAATACCGCGGCCTCCTGTTACTGAAATTGTGCGTATTCCCTTCTGCCTAAGCTGTTGGCGACCAACCGGGTCTACTTCTCCAGCTACCAGCACCTCTTTGACTAACGCATGCGCTTGGATTTTATCCAACAAAGCATGCGTCTGAGCCCAGGAAGTTGCCTTTTTCCAGAGCACTACTACCGAAACGCCATGAGAAGCCGACATAAGTTTCCTCTCCCCTAGTACTAAACTGGCCGCGTGATATCTTATCTGGTTTTCCATTCGCAGGCCTTCCTGATGAAACCGCAATTTTGCTTCAACTCTCTCGTTTTCTGAACAACCTACCAAAAAAACTGGAAAACGAATAAGTTGAATCAGCAGCTTTTGGTTCTGCCTGCTCAAACACTCCCGAATAATTTGGCTCCATAAAACTGAATGTGACATGCTGCTTAACATTCATTATTTCTCGTTTACTCAACCTGCGCAAATAGTCTTTTGGCTCATTAGCGCCAGACTGATATGCACTTTCAGTTTTTTGGTGATGGTAAGGATCGGGATCGTGAACAATATAATCCTCTCCGTCTTTCCCCAGCACGGTTACCGCGTGATTAATCCACCCGCTTCGATCGGCACCAACGTTAATGCCGTATAGCACTCCTGGAATACCCAGTTCTAGATTTCTGTCTATATGAGTAAGATTTTTTTCATTTAGTTGTGGGTAATTGCGCATCATACCGACTTTAAAACCAGACGTTTTACTAAACTGAAAAGAATTTACTAACGAAACAAAATAACAGTTTGCCTCGATTTGTGGTTTTAGACTTGCGGACTCATATCTATCTCTGAATTCACTAGAAAGCCGACTGTATTCATTACCAGTCATATAGTGCCGCTTTCGGTCTATTCTCACATCTTTTGTTTTTGTTTTCGAAATATCTCGAACTATTTGAGTTCTAATCTTACCTAAGTGTCTTGCGTTTCCAATCACTCTATGCACCTTTCCATCCAAACCAAATAAAAACTGCGGAAATTTATCATTAACGCTTTACCTCCGTTCCCGTTCGCTCGCCTCCCTCACACTCCTCGGAGCTACTCCGCTCCGCTCCGCTACGCTGCTACCTCGTCGGTTCGGTCAACTCGCTCTTTGCCTGCTTGTTCTTGCTTGGCGAAAGCTTTACTGACCTCGGGAAAAACGAAAGCCGAAGAACGAGAACCGAGCGCCAGGCTCGAAGACGTCGCGGTAGGCGGACCGGCAGATCCAGCCGAAGCTGCTCCAAGAGCCGCCGCGAAGAACACGCCCGGGGCCATTCTCGCGGTTACAGGGATCGATCGCACGCTCGTATCTATAATTTTCGTACAGATCCTCACACCATTCATAGACGTTCCCATGCATCTCGTAAAGCCCCCATTTGTTCGGAGGCAAACTTCCCACTTCTATCGTTTCTTTCTGGTACTTTTCCTTCGCCCCACTTGCATATGGATAGTTTCCGTCACATTTGACCTGAGCCGTAGTCACGTCATCCCCAAATGAAAACGCCGTGGTTGTTCCGGCACGGCAGGCGTATTCCCACTGCGCCTCGGTCGGCAACACCAGCTCTAAATCACGTCTCTCTTCATTTATCCGGTCCAAAAACCTTTTGCAGTCCTCCCAGCTCACGTCTTCCACTGGCCGTTTCTTCCCTTTGAAGTTACTAGGATTCTCGGTCATCACCGCTTCCCATAGCTCTTGCGTGCACGCGGTGTCAGCCATCCAATACCCTTTAGTTAACAAAACTTCGTGCTGAATCTCGTCGTCAGCACGCTCAGGCTCATTCTCTGGTGAACCCATCAGAAATCGTCCGGCGTTGATCCACCGCATCTTTTGCCGGATCTTCTTATGCTCGAAAACTGCGAATAACCCGTATCGATCTTCACCCCAGGCAACGGCCCAAGAGGGGCCATATCCTTCGCTAATACAACACGAACCTTTCACGAATGCCCCAAATAAAAAATCGGACGGTCAATGAGCTTTCGCTTTTTTGCTACTTGCACATTGCCGCCCTTTTGGTTTTCTAAAAGAAACCGATCCAATCCTGATAAATACCAATTGGCAAAATGCTGTGAGGTAAGAGCGCCTATGGGTAATCCTTTTCCTAATTCAACGGAATAGCTGCCTACTATTTGATCGCAAAAGTTTAAAATATCTTGCTTTTTGAAGCGGTTTCGCAAAAGTAATTTAAGCTTTTCGTGATCAATGCTGTCGAAATATTTTTTTATGTCAATTTTTACGTACCACGGGTGTCGCTGCACGTGCTTTTGAACCCGCTCTACTGCGACTAGAACTCCTTTACCTTTGCGGCAGGCAAAAGTAGCATTTAGAACTTCAGGTTCAATTCTATTCTCGATGAGTAGCTTCAAAAATTGGCTGCCATATTTTTTTACTCTTGAGTCTCCAATCCCTTCTATAGAACCCAACTGAGCGAGAGTGGACACGCGGGTCTTTACCATCGACGCGAGTTGTTCATTAGTAAAGATTGCATACGGTGGCACTCCCTCAATTTCGGAGAGTGTTTTTCGCAAATTCCTTAATTTTACAAAAATGGCAAATTGCTTTTCGTCGAGAATATTTCGGTAATCTACCTTACTTTTAGGAAGAGCACTGACGTTCGCATCTAAGAAACTAACGCAAAGTGCCCAAAAACTTTCTGTTCCGATGGAAACGAATTGGCGGTCTACAAAAGTGATTCTTTGAGTAGACAAAAGTCGATTTAGTTCTTCTTCATCAACGCCACCATGAGCAGGAATTCTGAAAAATCGGTATTTCACTTCTTTCCCTTTCGAAACCACCGATCGAACCATTTGGCCCTTCGACCTTTTTCTTCCTCGCTCTCCTCCCTCACACTCCTCGGAGCTGCTTCGCTCCGCTCCGCCGCAACCTCGTCGGTTCGGTCAGCTCGCTCTTTGCCTGCTTGTTCTTGCTTGGCACAGCTATTCTGACCTCGGGAGAAACGAAAGCCGAAGTACGAGAGCCGAACGCCAGGCCCGCAGACGTCGCGGTCGGCGGACCGGCAGTACCCGCCGAAGCTGTCCCAAGAGCCGCCGCGAAGAACACGCCTGGGGCCAACTTCGAGATTACAGGGATCGATCGCACGCCCGCGTTTATATTCTTCGTAAAAATCCTCACACCACTCCCAAACATTCCCGTGCATTTCGTAAAGTCCCCATTGGTTCGAAGGTAGACTTCCCACTTCTACCGTCTTTTTCCGATATTCTCCCGTTGCGCCATTCGCGTATGGATGGCTTCCATAGTAGTTGACCTGATCCGTAGTTACGTTATCCCCAAATGAAAAAGCGGTGGTTGTTCCGGCACGACAGGCGTATTCCCATTGTGCCTCGGTGGGCAATGTCAGTTCCCAGGCCTTCATTCGGTCGAAAAACTTTTGGCAATCATCCCAACTTACATTTTCTACTGGCCGTCTCTCCCCTTTGAACTCACTAGGATTCTCTGCCATTACTGCTTCCCACAGCTCTTGCGTGCATGCGGTGTCTGCTATCCAATACCCCTTGGTTAACCAAACTTCGTGCTGTTCTTCATTACTCAAACGCTCAGACTCGTTCTTTGGCGAACCCATCATAAATCGCCCGGCGTTGATCCACCGCATCTTCTGTCGAACCTTCTTATGCTCGAAAACTGCATACAAGCCGTACTCGTCTCTTCCCATTTCCGCCCAATCCAGACGTGAAATAGGAGCAAAGTGCAGACGTTCCAAATCGGTAACTAAAACGAAATTTACTGGGCCGTCGGAGGAGCTAGGCGGAAAAACCAACCGCAGCCCTGACGTTAGAGGAATCTTTTGCGCACGTTGTTGGGTTTCCAGGGTAATTGTAGGACTACACGCCAAAAACTCTACCATTAGGCTGGCGTTAGCAGGTTTTGCTTGGTCAAAGCCAAGCTTTTTGGTGAAGACAAGCTCTGGTCCTTGTTGCCACACTTGCCAGCGCTGGACTAAGACCTCTTTCGGCAGGTAAAAATCGTCAGGTTCCATGCCTGGCGGCAAAACTGCGTCTTTTGAGAAACGCTGAGCAACCGACTGGGATCGACGAAAAGCTTTGGCCAGATCGGCCAAATCCGGACGACTCCATAGGCTGGCGTCGATCCGTTTTCCTATTCCTCCGCGATGCCAGAGATCTACCGATTCTTCCAGACGATCTGCCTGGGCTTCTTGATCCATGGCCTCAGTTATGTTTTTCCAGTAATCACTAATTAGCTCGATCTCGTTTTTCGATAAAATGGGCGATAAAACAGGAGCGCTTACTAAGGTATGCAGAAGCTCTTCGAAAATAATTCCCTCGGGCAAACCAGCGTGGCTGTTCTGCAGAATCTCCACAATTTTCCGCAATAACGCTGGGTCTTCTTGCCGGGCTGCTTTGCGCAGCTTTGGCAAGGCTTCGGGATCGAGGCGAAGGCTACTATACCCGATTCCTACCATCGCCGAGTGCTGGCAGGCGTCCACTTCGGTTCCGCAATCCATCTCTTTAGGTGGCAAAAGACGACGCACGCGACGCAAAAGTCCGGGTTCTAACCAAACGGCGTTTGATACCAAGCTAAGAAGCCGATATGCGCGTTCTTCACGCTTTTGAGGATCGACTTCGCCGATACCTTCTTGCGGATTCCACGGTCTCGCTTCCCATAGATCAGCTACGCTATTATCCCAACGTCCTTTGGGTACTGGCACCATTGCTCGCCGAACTACATTCTGGCCATGTAGTTGTTTTCCCCATAGTTTCCAATCCTCTTGTACGTCTGGATTGCCGTAAAACCCCAGGTCGCTAAACGCCAGTACAATATCTCCGTTGGCTGGCCGAGAACCGGTTCGTCGCGTTCTTGAGTCCCATGTATACTCTGATAGGCGGTGAAAAACTATATCCACCGGCGAACTTGCGTCGTTGCAAAACCCCACTTTTATTCCCTGCTTGGGAAACCACCGTTCTAGATGACGGACCACTTTCTTTTGATCATCGGCAAACGGTAGCAGCCGTCGGCTGCGATCCAGCACTATCTTCAACTGGCAAAATAGGCTTTTATGTTGCTGGACTGGAAATTTCCTGACTGTTTCTAACCGGCTCAGCTTGTCGACTAGACGTTCGTAGTCAATCGCGCGCCCTGCTTTGGGTTGGCACAATAAGGGACGCAAGCAACGCCACAGCCGTGGCCAGGAAACCAAATCGGGACTACTCGGCAACTGTATGGTTTTGCTTTGTTCTCGCCATGGGACGCGCACATTGCTGGCTCCTTTTCTGTCCGCAGGCAATTCGCCAAAATGAGCTTCTTCGACTACCCAAAATCGACCCTGCGTGGAGGGCTCTGGTAAAACTGGCTCTGAGGGAATGGTTTCCCGAGGCAACGATTCTATAAACGGTTCACCAATAGTAGGCTTTTCGGGCAAAAATGGTATCGACTCAGGAACTGGCCGCTCTTTTTTTTCGAATCCTAAAAAATCGGCCACTATGGTGGCATCAAGACCTGGAGCAACCCGAGCCCACAAAAGGTCAGCCCGACCACAGCGGGATTTCATGGGTTGTCCTCTTTGGTGTGCTTTTTTAACGCGAATTCTTGGATCTCGGTCAATCGTGCTAATTGGCTTTTGATCTGGTTGTCTTTCGGCTCGTGTTCGGTCATGGCTTTTAGTGCACGTAAGAGATCCAGATACTCAGCTTGTCCAGGAGGGAAAAGCTGCTCTCGTTTGGCTTCTTCACGATCGGTCCATACTTGTTTGGCAGCCTTTTCTAAAACAGATGAATCGAGCCCAAAGTGCCGGCTTCCCCTCTCTACGAGCAGGCTAATAAATTCTTTTTCTTTGTCGGGTAATGACAACTGATAAACCATGCATCGACGAATAAACGCATCTGGCAGAGCTCTTTCTTCGTTGGTGGTAATGATTACTAACGGGGGGACCCAGGATTCTTCTTGTTGTCGACCAATCTTGCCTATACCGGGAATGGTGAACTGAAGATCGCCTAAAACCTCTAGTAAGGCGTTGGGAACATCGCTGTCTGCTTTGTCGATCTCGTCAATTAGCACCACGCAACCGTTCTTTGGATCGCAACCGTCTAACTGAGGCAGTAATGGTGCACCAACCAACTCGGCTTGCTTTTTCGCGCTGTTCCACTCTAGCGCCCACCACAACGGTCCGGGAAAGGTATAAAATTTTTCGGCTAGCTCTTCCCTAAGCCATTTCTTTCTCTGCTCAATATCGTTTTTTTCGCATCCCAGTACCCCTAACATCTGGGCTTGCGCTAACCGGGCCACTGAATCGAAACGCCATAAGAGATCTTGAGCGGTAGTCCGGCAATCGACAACTTTGGGTATTAAGACACGTTTTAATGTACGAGCTACGGCGTAAGCCAATTGGGACTTTCCTACTCCTGGCTCACCCCGCAATAATAAAGGTCGCTCTGCTGCCAAGGCGACGTTCACCGCATGAATGCTTTTTTGCTCGTAAACATGCACTTGCTCTAGGCGGGAACCGGGAATTATCCAACGTTCGTCTGCGTTTTCGGTAATTTTTAAGAATTTCGGTATTGGTCGTTGCATGATCGTTTTATGCTTTCACGGTTGTAGACGGATCAAATTCCGGCGTATGTCATGTTCGTCCGGAGAACCGAATTCATCTTTTATTAAAATCAGTAAATGAGGCAGTAGCTCTTTTAACTTTTTGGCAAAATCCTCAGAAATTTTATCAAATTCGAGGAATAGATATCGTCGCGAACAATCCGGATCTGTTGGATTAGCAAACGATTCAACGACTCTATCAATACACGCGGCATATCGTTTTAGCGAATCATCGGTAATGTTCTTAATATCGATTCTTAGCTCCATTTTTAGGTTTACCACGAGTTCTTGAAAAACATTCGCTGCAAAAACATTAAAAATAGCCGCGGATTCTCCATAAACTTCCACTGCTCCAACGCCACGGTAATTATCGAGTTTGGTTTTTCTTATGTCTACACAACGCCTATCGAGACGAGCCATCACCACATCTGCTATGGTAAAGGTATAAAAAGGCACCTTAATGGCAGTCATATCCCCGACACGCAATGCCACACTGGTTACCCATTCTTGATTGACAATTAATGGCATAATCCAATTGACGATTTGACAGATGTACGATTCGGCAATTTTCCTTTTTTCTTTGGAATCGTCATCAGTCGGCTTCTGCAATTGGGAGCGTACGTTATAGCAAACCAACAACAACTTGACTACGTCCATATTAAATAGCTGGTCTATCAATTCATCAGGCGTGTTTTTCGGGCTAGGAATCTCGGATTGCTTTACGAGACTATTAAACAATAATCCTTTAGCCCCGTCTTTTAGATCAACTAATCGCTCCCTAAGTTCAGCTCGAACTCTTTCGACATAGCTGGCATCTTCTTCTAGTCCCAGCTCCTTCCAGAACCCATTTTCTCGACACATCCTTTGGACCGATAGGGCTTCTAGCTTGCGGCCTTTGAATGCCTGGGAATAAGAGATAATGACCCCTCTTATCGTATGGTCGATAAATACTGGTGATCCTGAGGCTCCGCCCCAATCTTTCGGTTCGTCTGGCCTAGCTGATAAATCGAGAGACATTTTGCCGTCAGTACTGGATGGATAGGCTATCCCGCCGAAATCCACGGGATTTGATGTTGTTTTTCCGTTATGAGTAATGTTTCCAGCGTCTGGTATGCCTCGCGTTTCCCATTCACATTTTTTATCGGGCACATGGGTGCTTAATAAAAATCGCCAGGCTATCTCTGGAATCTTCTCTGTAATGCCCGAATCAATGGTTACCTTTAAAAGTGCTACGTCCAAATCTGATGGATACTCTTTTGACGGCCAAACAAGGGACGCTGGAAACCACTGTTCTCGATAGGACTGAATCAGACGAACTTCGATTTTGTCGCAGTTCTCAATGACATGTCTGGCGGTAAGAATGCGATCCTTTTTAATAAGGAACCCCGTCCCGTAGTGGCGTTCTCCGGCCGAGTCTATACCCTTTATTTGAGCCACTAGGTCGTGCAGTTCTTGTCGCACGATTTTGATCCCCCGAAATCGTTGTTATCCTACTTGCGCTCACCAGTCGTTGAGCTGGCTATCTCCACATTGCCTTTTTTGTCACCCATTCGGGGAAGCAATCTTAATTTCAATGTTTGGACGGTTTCGCTAGATCGCTTCAGGCTTCCGCCCGCCTCGGCTCCGGCCTCGGCGAAAATCCAGAATTTAAATCCTGCCTTGGTTTTTCCGCTGGCTTCTTCAGCCGCGCTCACGGTTACTTTCACTTCTAAGTCGATGGCCTCTAACTCAAATCGAAGCGGTTTTTCTTTACCTTTTTCGATAGCCGAGGATAACTCCTCGCGAAGAGCCTCAATCATGTTCGCCAATTCAATTCGCTCAACGTTTTTAGTTGTCATACTGGAACGATATCGTGTTTGGTTGCTCTCGGGATACTGTAAGCACTCTATAGACGGGTGCAGCCAAGTTGCGTAACTCCTGGTAGAGGTGTCCTCACTTTTCATTTAACACGAGGAAACTCACCATGGAATAGGCGATATGCCTTCGTTCAAGTCACTCCATATCAAGAAAAGAGCGAACTGCTTCGGTAACTTCCTTTAAAGTTCGCCATGGAAGATTATCGTCCTCAGCTATTTTTGCATACTGGTTGCCCCAGAATGCTGGTGGTTCTTGAAAATAAAGCGGTATTTCGTGGCTTCTCCTAAACATAAACGTTTGCCTTAGAGCAATACGAATACGATTTGCATCATGTTCCCCAGCTTGACCCAGTAAAGCTAAATCTGGAAGATCTTTTACGCGCGAATTAGACGTTTGACGGGGAAGAGAGTAAGCATGAAGTTTTTCAGCAATATGAGATTCAACTGGATACACGCGAATCTCGCATGGGCCTAATAAAGAATAAAAAAGTTAATTATTTTAACTAGCGCAATATAATTGACTAATATTTGTTTGACTTTAAATTAGCTGCATCTTGACTTGTACCCTAAAAATGGGTACATTCGAGAAATGAAAGCCGAAGTCTATATTGCCAAGCAAGCAGAGAAGGACCTTCGGCAGGTTCCACAACATGTTGCCTCTAAGCTCAAGGCATGGGTTTCTTTAGTTTTAAAGGTCGGGCTTACAGAAACCCGAAAGGTTAAAGGGTTTCACGATGAACCACTTCATGGGGATAGAGCAGGACAAAGATCGATCCGGCTGAGCCGAAGCTATCGAGCGTTCTATAAGGTAAAGGAAAAAAGAATAGTCGAGGTGGTTCTAATTTTGGAGGTAAACAAACATGACTACTAAAAATCGCAAAGCGCTTGGTGTGCTTGAGAAGTTAACAGGCGGGCCGCTTACACTAGGAGAGTTTTTGGCTTCTATACGTAAGGGGGAGGGCTGGTCTCTGGCAGAAATGGGCAGCAAGCTCGGTTTAAGCCGTACACATCTCGGAGATATCGAGCATGGACGGCGTAATGTAAGCCCAGAGCATGCAGCGCAATTTGCACGGCTTCTTGGTTATCATGAAGAGCAAATGGTTGAATTGGCTCTTCAGGCAATCATTGATCGCTCGAAATTGAATCTTCGAGTTCATGTTGAACGACCTGACCATTCAAGCTCAAGCCATTGCTATCGATAAAGTAGCTAAGAGAAGCAGCCAGCAAAAAGCCAAACGTAAGCGGTTGAAGCGCCAAGCGGACACTACTTTTTTAGGAATCCGACAATAAACCTTATGTAAAATTGGTTGGACCAAGAGTAAAACATTCCCTTGCCATTCTGCACCCAGCGTTTCGGAACCCATAATTGAATTTAGCAAGACTATAAGTGAAGCCGAAATCTTCTCATGATACTGACTCGATGGGTCGAGCATGGCTTTTGCTTTGGCACCTTTAAGGTGCCAAAATTGAAAACGGGCATGTGACTGTGCGGGTTCCAGAAACACCGCCCGAAGGTCCAACTCTGACTCTGCACTTAGTCGACCAGTAAACCATTTTTCGCGCGCCAGCTTAATACACTTTATGGAGCAAAACGGCATGTCGTTCGTTGCCCGTCCAAGCTGCTTAGACGGCGGCGATGCGTACTACAGCGGAACATTTTCAGAGAAACTTAACGTCTCTCCAAATAGCAAGCTTCGTGCACGTACAATTGAAAACATGACTTTATTCTTTAAGAAAGAAGCAAAGTAACTATTCAACACTAGGGCATGTCCCTATATCCGACATCGCCGCTCCGTCATTCCCGCGAAAGCGGGAATCCAGTGGGCACGACTTTGTCAAT
>JBNKEI010000022.1:0-7596 GCA_050288705.1 Myxococcales bacterium | reverse complement strand
CGGATTCAGAGACGGGAGGAATTAGTTCATGCCCTACTTGGACTGAGGACTTCCATTGTCTCTGGCGACCCGGATAGTGTTTTCGATTCGGCTGCGTATATGGAACAAAGACGTGCGGCGGCAGCATCGCATGGTGCTGTTTTGGATGAAGCGCTTAGCGCCGAGTGTTCCTTTGCGCTGGTGGATGCATTAGATATGCTTCGAGGACGATAACGAATAGGTGTAACTAGTAAAAAAGCCCCGGCCTAAAACCGGGGCAGTGAGAATTCATTATAATTTATTTTAATTATTGAACAGCAATAGCACTAGTTTGGGCGTGAGGTCGCAGTTAGTAATAAAAAACTCGATTATCTTGCGCCGAATTTATGATATCCATAACTTTACAGGGCCGCCGCAACCCCTGGTTTACTCGGGAGTGCTTATTGATTCCAGTCTCAAACCGAGGTGTACTGTAATGAAAGGTATTTATCTTGCTGGGCCAGATGTGTTTTTCCCTGACGCTAAGGAGCGTGGTAAAAGGCTAAAGCAGCTTTGCGCGTCCTACGGATTTAGAGGGCTTTTTCCTTTAGATAACGAAATAGCAGACAACAATCCTGTTACCGCCAACAGCATTCGCATGGCCAATAAATGGATGATTCAGGAATCGGATATTTTAATCGCTAATCTCTCCCCGTTTCGCGGGCCAGAACCGGACAGCGGTACAGTATGGGAGTTAGGATATGCCGAGGGACTAGGCAAAAAAGTCTATTCCTATAGCAACGATAATCGCACGCTCAAAGAAAAAACAATCGCCCTACTGCATCTTGAGCAGGGAGCCGCGCATGACCGCGCTGGAATGGTAATCGAAAATTTCGGTCTTACGCATAATCTTATGTACGCGCAACACCTTATCGCCGACTCGCTTGATGGGTGTCTGAAAATCCTTCGAGAAAAATACCCATGACAATGCTATTGTTCGCACTACTTGCATTAAGCACCGAATCGATTAAACCAGTTATGATTTGGTAAAAATAGAACTTCAACCACGACTCAATGGCGACCCCCCACGAGGAACTTTATTTTTATCTCATAAATGAAGGGCGTGCTATAGCGCGTAATGTTTATCTTTTTGGCGAACTTCATTTCTATAATGAGGTTCTTGGCCCAACAGAAATCTTATCAGGCCATGGCGGGATTAGAACAGTGATGAGCATGAATAATGGAAGGTTATGTTTCCAATCAGTTTTAAATGAGGGTATTCAGTGCCGGAAAAAAGATGGGCATAAGCTCGACCTAGAGTTTTCAAATTTTGCCTAGTCATTTCTAATACTTAGCGCGAGCAGCAACACGATCCGTGACTGTTTGGACTTCATGAGAAGGCGTCAATGGGGGAGAGAGGGGGCGCAGTCTTAACTTCGTAGAGTGCGTTACCCTATTTGAGCTCGATGTATTCGCCTTCTCTCCGGTAATAATCACGATGAACTGGTCGGGAACGGGCGTTATCGTATATGTAGTCTCCCCTTAAGATCACGGCATGAGGAACACCGCCATCATTGACTCCCACTATCGCTTTACGCGGGAACTGACTCCAACTGTCTGGCTGCACAGGGTGATAAGTTGCATCAACGCCCAGTTCGCTCAATGCATCGCGAGCATCAGTCATAAACATCCCTCCGTAAGATGGGTCGAAACCGTGATTCATTGCCGCTTCTCGAGCTCGCGCGTAGTTTCCACCAGTCACTCCGGCGATGGCATCAACAACACAGCAACCTTTGTCAAAGCCCTTTACAATTTGAACGCTCGGCGCGTAAGACGAATAATCATTCCGTCCATATGAATAGCTGCCACCACCATACCAAGAAAAATCATCTTGCTTACGAAGGGTTTTACGAGTAGCTTTTTTCGCGCTCGAATAGCCAGCCGAACTTGACGAACAGCTACTCTCTTTATGCGAAAAGGAACTATCTTGCTCACGAATAGGTTTACGAGTAGCGTCTATTGCATTTGAATAGCCTCCAGCTACCGCCTTCCCTTTTTTAGGTAAAGAACTTGAAGTAGATGATGGTTGATTGGGCGTTCTTCCTTGATAGTTCTTTTTATCGAGTTTATAAAAATTAATCACCAGTATTACCTCATTATTAGGCTGAATCGCCTTTATCAGCGACAACCAAGGTTCTTGGTAGCATGAAAAATTCTTACATTATTTCAGGGTCACAATTCAGTCAAGCTTTTATCGCGACGGCCTCATAGCAAAACATATGACCGACCTTGACTGAGGTGCACGGGTGGTTTCCATATAGGGCATCACTAAGTCATATTTTCGATTAGAAAGAGGAGCATAGGTTTTTACATAACTATTTTTTTTGCGTCCGAATGAAAAAAAAAGAAAATCCATTTTCATCAATATCTAAATAGTTCGGTACCTCTAATAAGTACGTTGACTCTACATCATTTTCGATTTGAGTAAGGTCGCTAAATGTTACCTCCTTTACAGCAATACCCGGAAAAACATTGGCCATTTTTGTTGTTATGATAACAGCTAAATTTATTTCTAGAAAAGAGACAATTGTTTACTGCCAGAACTAACCTGTTCGCTGCTATCACCGTAAAGCATAGGTGAATTCGGATTGTGCTCTTTGTAACGGTTGCGAGCGAGTTCTGGATTCCTGGTAGAGTAGCAATACAGGCATTCGTTCACGCAAGTATCGCATACACCAATATCCTTGCTTGTTACACAACCGCATTCCTTGCGTTGATTAGGATCTTTCTTAGCTGGTAAATTGCCAACTGACCAAATAGAACGAATTAGCTCAGAATCTATGCATCTCCCAGGCTTCACACCTGTTCCTGTCAATTCTTTCATTCCGCAGGTTAAGACCTCAATTCCAACCCTATTGCCAGCTTCACGAATTGACACTAACAAATCGACCATTTTAGAGGAAGATGCCGCTTGACGGTCGATACGCATTACGTCGCTTTCAATTTTGGATAGTCGGCGATTGGTTTTTTGGTAGAAGACCACGGTGCTAACCATCACACGGTGCGTGAGTTTGCAAAGGCGTTCAGCAATGCTGCTAAAACTCTGCTCATGAAAAGCATATGACGTTTTGCTGCTGATAATAATTGGATCGTAACGCCATATTACTCGTTGAGGTCCAACATGTTCGACTAATCGTTCGAAGATTTGCAAACGCTCTTCTAAAGGTGGCAGTGCGGGTTCAATTTGCTGGTCATAATTATTAACGGTGAAGTGGAAATAGTAGCGAAATCCCTTGTCGTCTAGCTCCTTTAGGGAACATAAAAGCGGTCGTGGATTTTTGGACCAGAAAACTATTGCTTCCACGTCATTCGGTGCTAACGAAACTCGCGATATTTGGCGTGGATTAAACGGGTTAGGAACCTCGCAGAAACCAGCTCGGACACGATTGATGAACCACTCTGAAAAAAAGGCTGGAATATCTGTTCTTCGACTTGCCGAAATGATCATAATTATTTTTTCTTCAGAACTCGGATAGCAATATGGCTTCGAAGTTTGACATTATTACCAACGCGCGAATAGTGGACTCCTAGGTCAGTTTTTTCTTCATCCGTAGGCATTTGGTGGGGCCTGGTGCCGTGTCATCACGGACATGTTATCATTCCTGATGGGATTTTTGGAGGGGTCTGGTGTCGGACATGCCGTTTGTTCCATTAGGTTTAAACACAAAAAAGTTGTTAAAAATTCCTAATCAATACAGCCACTTATGCGATTAAGACTGCTGGCCCAAAGTTTGCTAGACAACTGGACATGGCTCGGATTGCTAACGTTACGGAATACTTATTCATAGCTATTGTTTAATGTCGACTCATCCTCATGTTGTATTAACTTCCACTCAGGGACAAGAAGCTTTTAGTATTTTCTGGAAAAGCGTAAACCAAGGTATTGCAAAGTATTTCAACAAGAAAAACAATCGTAAAGGGCAGGTGGTCATGGAACGTCTCCGCAGCCCGACGATAGCACCTGAAAAAAGTAGCCAATGTATGTAGTATTTTCGCCCAAGACCGCCAAAGCCGGGGAAGGTATGTCCGGCACCATCCCGGCACCATCCCCCGCCGCGCCCCAATAACCGATAATCACTCTACACCTGGGACAGGAACAACTACTCCTGACGAAAAAAAGTAAGCTAAGCAATCCTCTCCTTTATGTATTGGCCAAAAAAAACGTCGGTCCTTGCTCTTCTGGAAAGCTAGTGTTTCCAATTACTATGGATTTTGTGGCCCCATCATATTGATGGTGAGTGGTGCTGCTGAGCACCAACTACATTGTCGACTGTAAGAACAGCATGTATCATAGCGCCTACATGAGTGCCCTCATTAAAGAGCTGTTGCTGATGCGAACAAAACTTCTTTTGGGTAGGGGTAGAACAATGAAGGCCCGGAGTCCGGCTATGTTTTCGGTGGAGGAACTACTGAGCAAAAAAACCTTATTGCTTCTAACCGTTATAGGCACAGCGGGGATAGCTGGTTGCAAAGCCAAGGACCCCCTAGCTTGTGACTCCCACGCCGATTGTGCGCCGGAAAGTTACTGCTACAGCCACGTGTGTATTATCAGTAAGTGCACCGATGATTCCGACTGCCCGGGGCGTAAGTGCGTGAATTCTCAGTGTATAGAAGGCGATGTTCCCGGGAAATGCGCGGAAAACAACGGCGGATGTCGAGAAAAAATCTGTGACGATAGCTCGGGAGAGGTGATTTGTAAGCAAGGCACTTTTACCGTAACTGTAGACAAAACCGGTAATGGTAGTGGAACAGTGACTTCTCAACCCGAGGGAATTGCTTGCGGCGAGGAATGCAGCAAAGATTTTGTAGGCGGCGAGCAAATTACTCTTACTGCGCAAGCAGACTCTAATTCCAATTTCGTCGGTTGGGAGGGAGGCGGCTGTGCCGGAAAAGAGTCCAGTTGTGTGGTTTCAGTGGACCAAGCCCAGACAGTTTCCGTGAGTTTTACCCAAAAAGACGTTGCTCTGGCTCTAACCGTAAACAAAACCGGCAATGGTAGTGGAACAGTGACTTCTCAACCCGAGGGAATTGCTTGCGGCGAGGAATGCAGCAAAGATTTTGTAGGCGGCGAGCAAATTACTCTTACTGCGCAAGCAGACTCTAATTCCAATTTCGCCGGTTGGGAGGGCGGCGGATGTGCCGGAAAAGAGCCAAGCTGTGCGGTTTTACTGGACCAGGCCAAAACTGTTTTCGCGAGTTTTACTCGAAAAAACGTTGCTCTAACGGTAACCAAGACTGGAAGTGGAACGGTCACCTCCACTCCTTCAGGTATAAACTGCGGCACCGCTTGCAGTACAACTTACTCTTTTGGCAGCAGCGTTAGCCTGATTGCTAATCCTGCTGCTAACTACGTTTTTGGTGGTTGGGGCGGAAGCTGCTCGGGAACCGGTAGCTGCAAGCTGACCATGAATACCCCGCGAACGGTAAGTGCTGGTTTTACTTGTGTACCGGAAACTGATGACGAGCTTTGTGGATCTACCTGTGGAAGTAAGGCCGATAGATGCGGAAAGCCACGGACTTGCGGGTGCCCCTATCCGCAAGTGTGCGGCGGAGGAAGTGTGGCTAACAAATGTGCCTGCGCCAATGTAATTCACCAGGAAACTCTGTTGACCAACTGGCTGCTTATTCCCTTGTCGCCACCTGATAGCGCTTATCAAGAATTGGGTAATGGCGTGGTGCTAGATACGCAAACCTGCTTGCGTTGGAAGAAGGATTATCAAAAAGAAGGGGAAACCATAATGTTTACCTGGGAAAAGGCTAAATCAATTTGCAACAACCTTGGCGATGGTTGGAGGCTACCTACTATCACCGAGCTACAGTCATTGGTGAACTATCAGAAAGGCTTGCCGACCATTAACCCGGTGTTCTATATGCCCGCGGATGAGTATCCCTGGTTTTGGAGTTCTACCGAATATGCAGGCGATTCCGGCTCGGCGTGGAACGTCCGCTTCAACGATGGAGACAGCTACTGGAACAACCAGACCTACAACCACTTTGTTCGCTGCGTCCGCTGAGACGGGCTAGACATTTTGACCTTTTGTCTTTTTGAATTTTTTTGAGAATGAATATGGGCTCCTATTACGAAGGCTTGCCGATTTATAAAGCGGCCGCCGATTTAGTGGTTCGGTTGGATAAGATAGTGCGGTGCTTTTCTCGCTATCACAAATATAATTTGGGGACTCGCTTGCGAGAAAAAGCTATCACCGTGGTTTTGCTCGTGGCGCGTTGCAACCGCAAACAAGAGCGGAAAACGGCTATCTACCAGTTGTGTAACGAAATCGAGGAATTCAAAATATTGGTAAATCTGGGAACTTTACCTGGCTTCGAAAAGTGGTTGCTAACATCCAAAGGTAGGAACCAATGAACCGACTAATAAAATGCCTATTAGTAACGTATTTTTACCTATTCATAATGTTGTGCTCATCAATAAGCTTTGCTGCTCGCTACCAATCAAAAACAGGAACAGTATTGGATACCATTACCAAATTAATTTGGCAAGAAAAGTCTCCCGATAAAAGTTATACCTGGTCAGAGGCCGAAGCTTATTGCAAACAGCAGAATACAGAGAAACTTGGGGGGTATTCCTCTGGCTGGCGTTTGCCAGAAATTACCGAATTACTGACCATTGTTGATTACCGAAGAGTTAATCCTGCATTTGATCAAGATGCGTTTTCCGGACCAACAGGATGGTATTGGACATCTACTCCCAAGTATGGCGGTTCCGGCTCGGCGTGGCACGTCTCCTTCGGCAATGGAGGCAGCTACTGGAACGGCCAGACCTACTACTACTGTGTTCGCTGCGTCCGCTGAGACGGGCTAGACATTTTGACTTTTTATTTTTTTGACCTTTAAAACTCGATCCTCAAGCTTCTCAGCGTGCTTAGATAAGGATGGGAGTTTATGTACCCGCCGGTGTGCTTGCTGAAGTAGTTTGGGTGCTCGAACGGGCTTACCAGCCGACTTCTATAAAAGTATGACTACCTACTCTGATCACACGGTGTGGCAAGACGTGTATCGACCAAGCACGAAGACAGGCGACGTGTATTTGAAGCTAACGGTTATTGATGACGTGCTGATCGTTTCCTTCAAGGAGTTGTGACCATGAAATGTCCATGCTGTGGCGCAGCCGAACTAATCCATGACACGCGCGACGTGCTCTATACCTACAAGGGCGAATGTATTTTGACTTAGGCAAAGGCGACGATTATGTCTATTCTGGACAAACAGTCTTTCGAGGAATTCATACCAAGAATAAACTAGAGCTTAACGAGCGTCAAAAGTCCGTTTATAAAAAAGAACAAGTAGAGCAAATATTTCCGGAATATTATGTGATAAAGGTAAATCAGTTTAATGATTATACCAAAGATTCTTTGGACGAATGGATATATTTTTTTAAAAACGAGGAAATAAAGAGCGAATTCAAAGCGCGTGGTTTAAAAGAAGCCAGCGAAAAACTACAAATTATGCGCCTGCCGCCCGAAGAACAAGGAAAATATAGGCGATATTTAGAAGAGCTTCATTATGAAGCAAGTATGGCGCAGTCCAAATTACTTGATATGTCGATATTAGATGGAATTA
>JBNKEI010000021.1:0-4202 GCA_050288705.1 Myxococcales bacterium | reverse complement strand
CCGGCGGCGTCACTAATTTCAATAGGGTTGAGAAATAAGTCTAGCTTTCTTTCTACTACCAAGCCGCAAGAGTCAGTGATGGTTTCTTTAGTATAGGCGGTGTCAACGCTAATACGAATTTGATTTCCTGAAGGGCTAACTGCTCCAATAAGATCATTATTAAAATCACGTAAATATTTGGTTTTGCGACCAACTGGGTCGGTTCTTTCTACCAAAGCACCCCGCTCATAGCGCATTAACCACACGCCGCCATCGGGGTCGATTATTTTGGTTGGCTGATGAAATTCGTCATATTCAAATTGCTGTACTGCTCCATTAGGAAGGGTTTTCTTTGCTAAGTTGCCTTGGTCGTCAAATTCATAACTAGTAGTAGAACCTAGGGGGCCAATTTCGGCGCATATTCTGGCTTCTTTATCATATTCGGTGGCATAGGTTGCCCCATTAGGCATTACCTTTTTTTCTACTTGTCCAGATTCATTGAATTGGAAAAGAGTCCAGTTTCCCTGGCTGTCTTTTACGCGGGTACTGTTGACATCAACATAAATCAGCTCCCGGGAATCTTGGTCGCCATCGCCTTTGGTTTCGGTGCAGCGCCCGCGGTGATCATATTTCATATAAAAGGCGCCACCGCGGCGATCGCATTCGTAAATTAGCCTGCCGGTTTCGTCATATTGGTACCCTTGGGCGTGCCCGGCAGCGTCGTAAACGGCAATTAATCGTTGGTGATCATCATATACATATTTGGCAACTAATTGCTTGGGCACCTGAACTGGCCGAGAAATACCTACCCGCAGCTCATTTAATAACCCGGTTTTCTGGTCATATTTAAAGAATAGGCAACGGCCTTCCGCGCTTTGGGTGACTGAGGAAACGCGGCCTTGCGAATCGTAATGTAAAGCTAGTTTATGGCCAGAAGGAAGCTCACGGGAACGAAGACGCATGCGCTCGCCGTCGGCAGGGTCGAAAATATATTTCTGAACTGGCTCTTCTACTCCGTGCCAATGGTAAATAGCGATTTTATTACCTTCCCGCCGCAATTCCATTGATTCGCCGGCATTAAGAATAGAGCCGGTTTTGGCGAATTCTGCATCGTTAATATCGAATTGAATACGGTTTCCATTATGACCTTCGAATTCATAGCCACATAAATCTTCCACCAGAGTAGCTTCGAAATGGTGAACCCAACCTAATCCTAGTACCGAGGGGGGGCGATCGAGAAAGGCGGTATTGTAAGCTCGCCGAAAGATCAGTGGAATAATGCCGTCGATTTCAATATCGTGCGCGGCAGTGAATTGTTCGCCAGAGGCTACGTCAACTGGGTGTCCTACTGATCCTCTTCCGGGCACGGGTTTATGCTCCTATTACTTAGTATGTGATTTACCAGGTTTATTTCTTCCCTGGTTACTTGTTTTCTTTGGTCGCAAACCTTTAACTAACTTCATTAAGCCTTTGGCAACATTCATCCAGCTAGGCATCGGAAAACCGCCAATAAGAACGTTGGGGGAGCCCAGAGTAATGGCTCCCAATGTGCCTGGAGGTACGCACGGGTCTTTCCCCATGGCCGCACCAATGGCCATGGCAACTAAATCATTGGCCATTTGCGCGGCTTTCATGGCGGCGCTTAGTCCCATTTCTTCGGCTAACTGAGCATTGTCTTCTGCATCGGCTTCTACTGCCTCTAAAGCGTCGCCTCCGATATCAGCAACCTGAGCAGCGTTTCCGGCTACAGTCATTGCCATCGAAGCAACGCGCCACCATGTCCGGCATCGGGCTCAAAGGCGGATATTTTTACCTGCTTATACACCGGACATCTTTAGTGTTCGCGACACACCAAGTTTCCTGGTTGCCAGGAGGCAGCAATGATATTACAGTAATTTTGAGATGCGCGCACTCAAGGCATATGTTAAGGGCGGACGGCTGGTATTAGATGAGCCTACAGATCTACCTGAGGGCTGTGAGGTAGACTTGGTAGCCATCGACGATGATAATTTTGGTCCTGAAGAACGCGCTAGGCTTGATGCCGCTTTAGATCTGAGCATAGCGCAGGCACGAGCCGGACAGTTTGTAGACGCCAACGATGTTATAGGTAAGCTGCTAGCCCGCGGATGAAATTAGTCTTTACGCCAGAGGCAGAGCGCCAGGTGAGCGAAATGGATACCTGGTGGCGCGAACATCGTCCAAAGGCAAGTAGTCTTTTTGCGTGTGAGCTTGCCGAGGTTGGAGAGCTGATCTCTAACACCCCAACTGTTGGCTCAAAATATGTGACTCGTAGTGGCAGGCAGGTACGGCGTGTGCTTATGCCGAAAACTAGGAAGCACGTCTATTTTGAGATTGATGAAGACGAGAGCCGGATTGTCGTTCTCGCAATCTGGGGTGCACCGCGTGGCAGTGGTCCATATTTGTAACTTCTGAGGTCGCCGGTTTCTCATCGGCCAGGGAAAGGACTGGAGGAGCAATGGCTACGGAAGGGTGCTGGATTGAGGTGTTCGAGGATGCAAATTTTTCAGGTAAGAGCAAACGGATTGAGGGACCAGGTCGCTGGCAGAACTTGAGATTTCCAAACGGCAACTCGGCGACATGATTCACAGCGTGATCGTCGGACCGAAGGCATACGAGGACGAGAACTTCGAGGACGACTTGGCTGGAACGAGAAATTTGAGAAATTATATCACCATTATGCAATTGTCCAGATGATGGTTTATTGCAGCCAAATAACAAAAATAGAATTGAAAGTATGTATAAACAATTTCTTTTCATAAGCACCTTGTTTGAAACGAACGTTGCTAATCAGCCGCGCGGTTTTTTGCGTCGGCTGAATTAGCCGTGTTAGAATAGCGCTCAACGAAACGGATAGAACCTTGTTGCAATATCTTCGGCCTGCTTTTCATGCATCGAGTCATATAAAAATTTCCTCTTCGCTACAAAGTGTATACATGGCAAACAGGAATCATCATAGGTACATAACTTTACCATGTGTTCGTCGCCAAAATCTATGTATACTGGGCACTTTGCATCTAACCAGGTGCGACGCGGCCGCACCCAATCGTATTGATGGTGCCCCCGATAAGAAAGAGCAACATCCTCTTCAATATCACTGAGACTATGAATCCAACCTCAACGCACAGTAGCTTTTGTAGCATTGGGGTCTTCTTCTCTGGCTTCTGAAACTCTAAAAAACAGCCCTTGGTTTGCACCTTCCATATGCCGCTTTGCCTTTGCCCAAACAATATCCTTAGCAACGGAGGAATCTGGAGCTGGCAGCATATGGTAGATGTCAAAATTCTGAGCGAATACACTGCCATCTAAGACCCGTGCCAAGTTCTTGTAAAAGTTCTCTCGGGCTATACGCTCATCATCGCACATGGTGGAATGTTGAAGTTCAACGACAATTCCTGTTGGTGTTTTCACGTCGGCTCGATGAATTTCTCCATCATCCGCAGTATGTGACACTTCGCGACAGTGTATCGGATATAGGTTTTTCCATTCACGGTGCCATGAAGTTTCGTTCTCCCACCATGGATCGCAATTTCTTGAGCGATGATGCGCCCAGTGATGGATAACCCGAGAACCGCATTTTGCCACCATCTCAGAACCACACATCGGGCATTTTCCACGCCCTTTCGGAAATGGCTCTGTGGGCTCTTGGTTTATAAGCGCAAGTTGCATTTGATTTGCCTCTAAAGCACTCTAACGTAGGCTTCAGTGGCCGCGGCGGGCTATCAGCGGTCCCACTGAAAGCCAGGGTTATAATTGAGAATTTTGTATCATGTGATAGATAGCTCAATGCTACTATCAGACGCATTGATAAAAAGCCGGGTTCCATCTTTGAATTCAATACAAACTTCTCTAAGACTGTGTCGGAATATCTCTGACACAATCTTGTCTCTTAATAATTTGGTGGCGTTTTCAGCCTCCATCTGTATCTACTCGCCCGTCCGTACCCTGACAAGGTGCCACGAAGTGTAGAAACTCCGTAACGATAGCGCCTAAGAAGGCGCTTATGTTAACGGAGAAAAAAATGGAACGGTTGGAAGAATTAAGAGCAAAGCGGCAGTGGACCGTGGAAGAAGCACAAGAAGTATTAGAAGCATGGAGAAAGAGCAAAGAAACAATTGCCAATTTCTCGCAACGGCATGGGCTGAAACCCGGAAGAATATTTTTTTGGCGTGCTCGTTTAGAGAAGGCCTCTCCAGGAGAACCTT
>JBNKEI010000020.1:0-47596 GCA_050288705.1 Myxococcales bacterium | reverse complement strand
CCAATCAGAATAGATAACTTTCCGGTCCTTTCCATTTTAATTATGGAAATTCTGGCCAACATCCCATGATTGGAAGCTCCCCGTATGAGAAGGATACCTGTTTTGCGGACTTTGTCACGGTACGTTTGGGCGAGCAGGTACCATCAGCAATCGACATCAACTCAAAGGTTTGGAATGGGGCGATAACTTCGATAAATCAGGGTGGGCGCCAAAGCAAATAGGTTACTTCCTGGCTTGCTTTCCATTCACCAAGGATACATGGGATCGCGCCTCACAATGGCTTAAAGAAAGCCCAGAAGAATATTGGACCCGTACCGATGCCAGTATTTGTCAGGCTGGCGACGATCTTACTATTGCCATAGAAAAGCTTATCGAACATGGCAGGCCACATGCGGCGATCAACTGCTTGGCACACATGCGCCTTGCTGGGCAGCCAATCAATGCAGCTCAGTGCATTAGGGCATTGCTTGCCGTAATTTCTTCCAGAGAATCTACCGATGCGATAAACGAATATAATATTGTCGAATTGATTAAGTTTCTTCAATCGGAACCATCGACAGCTCAAGAAGATCTCTTTAAAGTTGAGTGGGCTTACCTTTCCCTTCTAGACCACCAGAAATGGCACCACGAAGGATCTGCGCCAAAATTCCTGGAAAGCAGACTATCCGGCGATCCTGATTTCTTTTGCGAAGTAATCCGGCTAGTTTACCGCTCGAATAAAGAGGAGCATTCATTAAAAAAACCAACCAAAGAATTAGCAGCACGAGCAAACAATGCAATGCTGTTACTACACAATTGGAAAACACCTCCCGGGTTAAAAGAAGATGGACTTTTCAACGCATCGCAATTCGGTCAATGGCTCCAGCGCGTAAAAACAGTTTGCGCAGAATCAGGGCACTTGGAAATAGCAATGAGTAGTGTCGGCGAGGTTTTGGTTTTTGCTCCACCCGATCCGAACGGACTGTGGATACACCAGGCTGTCGCCGCAGCCCTAAATGAAACTGACTCTAAGGACATGCGCTCTGGTTTTTCGACAGGGACATATAACTCACGTGGTGCTCATTTTGTGGACCCCACCGGCACCCATGAAAAAGAACTGGCAGATCAATTCCGACATAAAGCTGACAGCATTGAGAATGCAGGTTTTCATCGTTTTGCCGCTGAGCTAAGAAATGAGGCTGAACGAGTAATTAACCAGTATAAAAATCGAGACTGATTAATCAAAAACTTCAAGCTGGCTTCCATCTTCTCGGGCGTCGCTTCGGCATTGCCATCCAGCAACCCGATCGTTCTCCGCAACTCCCCACCAATCTAGCACCACACTCCTAGATCTATCGCCATCCACAGACAAAGCACTTGAGCATCACAACTGCCCGCTTGCGCAGGAGCAGTTCTAAGTATTAGTAAGACTAGGAACACCAAGGAAACAGGAAAGCCCCTTTCATGAATCGCAGCATGAAAAAATCGGTTGAGCACCTACCAAAAAACAAGCAATCGCAGCTTGCCCACCTCACCGCCCTTATTCGTGCTGCGGCAGAAGTAGAATTTATCATCCTTTTTGGTAGCCATGCCCGTGGTGATTGGCAGAAAGACATCGAAACCGGCTATGAAAGCGATTTCGACATTTTAGTTATCACCCGCAGTGAAGCACTGGCCAACAAGCTGGAGCTTTGGTCGCAAATAGAGGCTGACTACGAACGTTTACCTAATGCTACTGAATTAAGTCTGATTGCCCACGATTTTACCTTTGTAAAAAACAAAATCGAATGGGGTCATTACTTTTTCAATGATATTCGCCGCGAGGGAATAATTCTTTATGAGAGCGGCAGGTACACCCTGCCAGAACCTAAAATTTTAGGAGAGGAAGAGCGTAAAAAGAAGGCCAAGGAAGATTTCAAAAAATGGTTTGAGAGCGCGAACGATTTTTATCGCTTTTTTGAATTCGGGCTCCAGCAAGGAATGGAAACTATTGCCGCATTTCAGTTACATCAAGCAACCGAGCGCTATTTTTCGACTATCCTTCTTGTATTCACAAACTATAAGCCTCGCATCCATAATATTGAAAAACTCGGAAAACAAGCTGCTGATTTGCACCCTGCTTTTCGCGACATTTTTCCTCGGAGTACTGAAGAAGATAACCGATTATTTGATTTACTCAAAAAGGCATATGTAGACGCCCGCTATAGCAAAAAATACCAGATTGCTGCTCATGAGTTGCAAGTACTAGCCCAACGAGTGCTGCTATTAAGAGAAAGAACGGAAATGGTTTGTAAAGAACGAATTGAGGCAAACGAACCGCGGTAATATTTTCTGCCGAAGCATGAGGCTCATCGGCAACTTACTAAGTAGTGACTTACTAAGCATTGACTTAGCAACTCATCACAGGCTAGCTGCCGTCTTCCTCATGCGACCAATTTTCGTGTCATGGTTGCAAATTTGCTACGTAGCAAATTTGCAACTTAAGTTGCTTTCATTCTTCCACAAAACCCGCAGACCATCGACATGGCGTTCGCAAGGCTGGCAAGCACCTGCCCGCACATTTGACCGCCATATGACTTCATGGTAAGTAACTAACTAGTTATTTAATTATAAGTAACTAACCAGTGAGTGGGATGCCATGAATGAACAACAACCCGATGAACGACGTAACCGTCCGCGCGATGCTGACGCCACCCGGGCCGCGCTGCTGCGCGCAGCCACCGCGGAATTCGCCAAACGCGGATATGCCGGCGCGCGCGTAGACGCCATTGCCGACCAAGCCCGAACCAACAAGCGCATGATCTACGCCTACTTCAGCGACAAGGACGGTCTTTATCGTGAAGTGCTGTCGACGCGCCTGGCGGTACCGCCCTTTTCCAGCGAAGAAACTGCCGACCCGCGTAGCGAGCTAACCGCATTGATTCGGTGGTATTTCCACCTGCTCGCTGCTGACCCAGATTTCGCCCGCCTTATTGCTTGGGGCATGCTCTCCGGCGCTACCAATCAGCGCACGATCATGTTGTCTAGCGCCGCGCCGCTGCTAGAGCTGCTGACCAACGTTTTGCAACGCGGCATTGCCTCCAAGGTGTTTCGACAAGACATCGGCCCAGACATGATTGGCACCACCATTGTCTCGATCTGCCTTGGATACTTCTTACAGCACGACGCCATGTTAGCGTCCCGCGAATCGCAATCCGAACGCTGGACAGACGAAGAATTTCTGGAAGGCATTTGCCGCATTGTCTTCGACGGCATTTCCACCAAGGAGGTCTGCTCTTGATTCCCGCTTGCTCTTTGGCCGCCATGGCCGCCATGTTGCTCGCCGCAGCTCCGGCTGCGCCTGAGGACCGCGATGAAGCCGCTCCGATCCTCACCTTAGACGAAGCCATCGACTCTGCCCGGCGTAACAACCATCTGCTGTTGTCTGCTGCACGCGAAGCCGAAAAAGCTGATGAGCGAGCAGCAGCTTTGCGCACTCACCGCCTACCGGCGCTGGCCCTTTATGCGTCTGCGGGGCGACTGTGGCACTCGGTCGATTTAACCATTCCCGCAGGTTCGTTGGGAAACGTACCTCAGCTTGGTCCTTTTCCAATCGAGAATGTAAAACTTAACGTGCCCACCGATTACTACGCGGCGGGCGCGGCAGTGGTGAACCAGCCGCTCACCCAGCAATATCGCATTGGACTAGGGCTGGATGCCGCCAAACTCGATCGCCAAGTAGCGGAAGAGGACCTGCGCCGGGAACGCCAGCGAATAGCTGCCGAGGTGAAGACTACCTACTACCAAATCTCGGCCACTGAGGCTGGGGTGTTGGCTTTGCGCGACTTAGTACGTGCGCTCAAGGAAGTCGACGCGCTTACCACCAGGTATTTATCAGAAGAGCTGGCGCTTCGTTCTGACGCATTGGAAGTAAGAGCACGTCTGGCACGCGAGTACCAGCGTCTATCGGCCGCGCAGAACGGGCTCTCCACTCAGCACGAGCATCTTAATCAGCTCATGGGCCGCGAGTTGACCACCCCTTTTCGAGTAGCTACGCCCACCGATTTGGCTCCTGCCGCCAGCAGTCTCTCTTTACCCGAGGCGCGCGAACGCGCACTGGCTACCCGGCCCGAGATTCGCAAGGCTTCATTGCAAATTGCCCAGGCCGATACCGCCCGCAAGCTAGTCCTCGCCGAATGGATTCCCGACATCACTCTCAGCGCGACCTATTCGCGTCTGGTGAACATCAAAACCCTCCCTAAGCAAGTTGGCACGGTGGATTTGATTTTTAAATGGGAGCCGTTTGACTGGGAACGCCGAAGCCACGAGGCCGATGAACGCGCGCTCATGATGCAACAAGCTCGGGAGGGACGCCAGGAGGCCGAACAACAAATCGCGGTCGAAGTGGGAATGCGCTGGCGCGCGCTCAAGGATGCGGCGGCGCTGTTGGAAGCTACTCGCTTAGATGCCGAGGCTTGCACTGCCAGCTTAGAGATCGTCAAAAACCGATACCAAGAGGACGCCAAGATGCTTCGCGACGTATTGGAAGCCGAAGCCCGGCTATCGGGAGCCCGTCATGACTTTACCGATGCGCTCGCTGGCTACTGGTCAGCGGCCGCCGAATTAGAGAGGACTATAGGAAATGAGAACTAGTCACCTACTTGTAGGATGCATTTGCACGCTGGCAGGATGCACCAGCCAGCAACCACCCGCCCAACCGATTCCCGCGGTGCGCGTGGAGACCGTGGCCAGCTCCAGTACTAGTGGGGCCACAACGTACTCGGTAGTAGTACAGCCAGCCACCCAAATTCCGCTGGCCTTTCGCGGCCCCGGCTATGTTGCCCAAATCATGACCGTGCGCCATGGCAATGGTAATGCACGCCCCATTAGCGAGGGCGACCGGGTCAAACGGGGCGATGTGCTGGCGAGGTTACGCAGGGTTGAGTATCGCGAAAAACTAGAACAGGCGACCGGTCAGGTGGCGGCCCTGCGTGCTGCCGCTGAGAAAGCGCGGCTTGACTTTGAGCGGGCCACGCGGCTGATTGCTTCTCATAGCATCACTCGTCCCGAATTCGAGGGAGCCTTGGCCCAGCGTGACGCCACCGAGGCGCAGCTCGCCGCCGCCCAAGCCACGCTCAACGAGGCGCGAGTGGCAGTGCAGGACACCGCACTCACCTCGCCCATTGACGGCGATGTGCTGAAGAAAGAGATCGAGCCCGGAGCGTTCGTGGGTCCAGGAGTGCCGGCATTCGTAGTTGCAGATGTAAGCCGGGTAAAAGTGGTGGTTGGACTGCCCGACGTGACGCTTTCCTCGGTGACCATAGGTCAGCCGGTGAAGATTACCAGCGATGCTCTACCTGGCCGGGTATTCACCGCACAGGTAAGCCGCATTGCTTCCGCCGCCGACCCTATTACCCGCAACTTCGACGTGGAGGTGGAAATGCCAAACGCCGACCGCCACTGGCGAGCAGGAATGATCGCCACGGTAGAATTGACCAGCGCCAACCCGCTACACGGCATGCTGCGGCTGCCTCTCAGTGCCTTTGTGGCGGTGCCAGGTTCTCCCAACCAGTTCGCGGTAATGGTGGTGGAAAAAGATGGCGCCAACACCCGGGCGCGGCTGCAGCCGGTGGGGTTAGGCGCGATAGTGGGCAACTACGTAAGCGTAACCAAAGGCCTGGCTAGCGGCCAACAAGTAATCACCACTGGTGCTTCCATGGTCGCCGACGGCGAGCGTGTCGAGGTCTTACCGTCGGAGGCCAAATGAAAACCGAGCATCAATCTTCCGAAAACCGTTTTAACCTAGCCCGATTTTTTGTCCAACATCGTCAAATCGCCTGGGTATTGCTGGTGGCTGTGCTGATCTGGGGGGTGGCTGGCTATGTGAAAATGCCCAAACGCAAGGACCCGGAAATACCGGTACGCGTGGGACTGGTGGCCTGCCCTTGGCCAGGGATGACCGCTGACCGCGTAGAAGAGTTAGTAACTCGTAAGCTGGAGCAGGCGGTTTCGGGCAACAGCAAGATCGACAAAATCGAATCCACCACCCGCGATAGCGTGGCGATTGTGCTCGTTCACCTGCGGGAAGATGTGAAGGACGTGGTGGAGCAGTTCGCGGACATTGGTCAACGGGTGACCAGCATTTCCGACTTACCTGCTGGCGCCGGGCCAGTGCAGTGGGTTAGCGATTTTGGGGACACGGCAGCACTGATGCTCACCGTGGCCAGTCCTAAAACCGGCGCAGCCGAACTGCGTATTCGCGGTGGTGCTATTCAGCGAGCAATCGAGCAAGTGCGCAAAGGCGCTAATGCCGGCGAACGGGTTAGTGCGCTCTACTGCTTACCCTCGACCGTACCTCCGTCGCTTGCCGAACGACCATTTGCGCTGTTTGCTGCCCAAGCCGAGCGTGACGGTGTCGCCCGAGATATTCGTTCGGTTCGTGCGGCTAATTGTATGGGCGTGGATTTTGCTACCAGCCGTAACGACCAGCAACTGCGCGCCTATGCGGCCACGTTTATACGCGATCGGCTAGGTGATCCCGCAATACACCCTGACGCCTGGGGCCCGGTACTAGTACGCAAACCGATGGAAGCGTCCGCTCGCCTATCTGAAATTGGTGGCGATTTATACACTTACCGTCAGCTTGACGATTTCACCGACCAAATCCAGCGGGTGCTGCAAAACGTTCCTCAGGTTTCCAAAATCACTCGCACTGGCGTTCTGGAAGAGCGCATCTTTGTGGAATACGCGCAAGAACGGCTAGCCGCCGCCAAGCTACAGCCTTCGCAGCTTGCCGATGCATTGGCTGCGCGCAATACTGCCATGCCAGGAGGGGTATTCGATACTGGAAACCGTCACCTAGTGGTGGATCCGAATGTGCGCGATAGCAGCTTCGCGGCCATGGGCAACTTGCTGGTTGGAGCTTCGTCCACTGGTACTCCAGTAAGGCTGCGGGACCTGGCTACCTTATCGCGCGAATACGAAAGCCCGCCCCGATACTTGAATTATCTGGTGGCGCGCGATGGTGAGGGTCATTGGCAACGCAATCGAGCGATAACCCTGGCTGTTCAAATGCGCTCTGGCGAGCAGATTGCGACCTTTAGCCAGGCAGTGGGACAGGCACTAGGGCAAGTGCAGCGCAGCCTTCCGCCAGACCTGATTATTGCCCGCACCAGCGATCAGCCACGACAGGTAGAAGAAAATGTGTCGCTCTTCATGGTGAGCCTGTACGAGGCCATTTTCCTAGTAGTAGTAATCTCGCTGGTCGGCTTTTGGAGCTGGCGCTCGGCGCTACTAGTGGCGGCATCCATTCCACTGACCCTGGCCATTACCTACGGGGCCATGCACTTCTTGAAACTGGACATTCAGCAAGTCTCTATTGCCACGCTAATCATTGCCCTGGGGCTACTGGTTGACGTGCCAGTAGTGGCCGGAGACGCCATCGAGCGTGAGCTGGCTGCCGGAAGACCACGAGAGATTGCCGCTTGGATGGGCCCCACCCGGCTTGCTCGAGCCATCTTCTTCGCCACGGTCACCAACATTGTTGCTTACCTTCCCTTTTTAATGCTCTCCGGAGATGTGGGTGACTTTTTGTACGCGCTTCCGGTGGTGATGACCATTACTTTGGTCGCCGCGCTAATCGTGTCCATGACCTTTATCCCGCTCATTGCCCTGGGGCTGGCACGCGCGTCCAAGCCCGAGGTGCCCATTGAGGAACGCCGGAGTCGGGGATTTACTGGCTGGTATGCGCGAATGGTTACCGCCGCCCTACGCCGGCGCTGGTCGGTTATTGGCGCCTCTATGCTAATTTTGGTCGGTGGCGGACTGCTGTTTTCCCGACTCAAGACCCAGTTTTTCCCCACCGATCTTTCCTATCTTTCCTATGTGGATGTTTGGCTTCCAGAAGACGCACCGCTGGCAACCACCAATGCCACTGCCGCCGAGGCAGAGCGCATTATTCGCGCCGAGGCCGAGGCCTTTGGAAAGCGCAACGGACACCCCGAAGTTTTGCGCACTCTGACCACTTTCGTAGGCGGCGGTGGGCCTCGCTTCTGGTTTTCAGTGGCCCCTGAGCAGCAGCAAATCAATTACGCGCAAATATTGGTGGAGGTGACCGACAAGCACTTTACTGGCGAGCTGGTCGAGCCCCTGCAGGCAGCGCTTAGCCACGTGCCTGGCGCTCGCATTGACGTCCGTCAGCTCGAAACTGGAAAGCCAGTGGGTGTTCCGGTCTCTATCCGGGTTTCTGGCGAAAATGTATCTACGCTGCGCAAAATAGCGGGAGAATTGGCGAACGTATTGCGTGCGGTGCCTACCTCAGCGCGAGTACGCGACGATTGGGGCCCACCCGGAATGCTGGTGCGGCTGGCAGTAGACGATGACCGGGCTGGACTTTCTGGCGTAACCCACATGGATGTGGCTCAGTCAGCTACTGCGGCCATTTCTGGTCTGCCGGTGGGCACCTATCGCGAGGGAGACAAGCAAATTCCCATTCTGGCGCGTCTGAGGCTTGAGGATCGCGCGCGCCTAGCCGATCTGGAAAATCTCTACGTGTTTTCCAACATGGATAAGCAAAGCTTGCCTTTGCAGCAGGTTTCTCGCTTGGAGCACGAAAACGTACCCTCGAAAATTCAGCGTCGCAATCAAATCCGCACTATTTCGGTATCAGCCTTTCCAGTGTCTGGCGTGCTGCCTTCCGAAGTGCTAGCCGCCGCACGTCCTGGCATCGATGCGGTTTCGTCCCGACTGCCGCCCGGCTATCGGTTGGAGATCGCCGGGGAGCACGAAGAGCAAGAAAAGGGCTTTGGAGAACTAGCATTGGTGATGGCCGCTTCGGTAGCGCTCATTTACTTTGCGCTAGTCTTTCAATTCAACAACGCGGTGAAGCCGTTGGTGGTCTTCGCGGCCATTCCCTACGGAGTGGTGGGCGCTGTGGTTATGCTAGCGCTCATGGGACAGCCTTTTGGCTTTATGGCGTTCCTGGGCGTGGCTAGCTTGGTCGGAGTAATTGTCAGCCACGTGATCGTGCTCTTCGACTTCATTGAAGAAGCCCGGGAGCGCGGCCGACCACTAGAGGATGCGCTCATTGAGGCGGGCATTGTGCGCTTACGTCCAGTGCTTATTACCGTGGGCGCCACCGTGCTTGGGCTAGTTCCGCTGGCTCTACACGGCGGTCCACTGTGGGAGCCGCTCTGTTATGCGCAGATCGGCGGACTCACCATTGCCACCGCTGTCACCCTTGTTCTGGTGCCCCTGATTTACGCTGTTTTCGTGCGTGATTTACGTATCGTCCGCTGGGAACATCATCCAAGCACTGACTGGACACCTAATACGCCAGTCCACGAGTTGCCAAAGAACAGTTAGAATTTATGCAACTATTCAGTGACCCTTCTCCCCCGAGGAAGATGGGAGCTTGCAAACATTCCCTCTCCCCCTGGGAGAGAGGACTGGCAGAATTGGCGCGACTTAGGTTGTTGTAGGGTCAGCTGTCACTGACAATGACTCTAGGGCGTGTCCCCATATCCGGCACCACGCCCTCCGTCATTCCCGCGAAAGCGGGAATCCAGGGGGGCGCCACAGTCGAAAGACCAGCTTGCATTCCGATCTGACCTTTGGTTTAGGCTTTGGATGGCGTTACGATTGTCGTTGGAAGAGAGTAAGTGGTCTCAAATTCGTGGTTTCTTGAAATCACGTCGTGGGCCAGGAAGACCCTCTTTCGGAGACCGGAATTTCATGGAGGCGGTGCTGTGGTGGAGGCGAACAGGCGTGCCGTGGCGGGACTTACCGGATGCTTTCGGACCCTGGAAGACTATTTAGGGACATGCCCTAGATTGCAGAAATTTAATCGGTCCGAAGCATTATCGAGCATACGTGTACAAAACTTACATGCCCCAAACAGTGATCGAACGTCCTTGGAAGAGCTCATCGCGGCGAAAGATGCGCTCATTTGCTGTGGCTTTGGTAGCTTTTGAGAAGACCAGAAGATGTGCCTCCGAAGCGCTGCACCTTTCGGCATAGGCAGCAACTTGAGTAATTCCGTCGGCGATGGTTCGATCAAGGCTCTTATGCAGCACTTTTAGTTCGAGCACAGCCTTCTGCATCCCCGAAGCAAACGGCCATCGCAAATAAAGATCGGTCCGGCCAGTACCGAGCGCATATTCACGCTCGATGCGCCCTTGACCATTGATAACCCGCTGTAGAAATGCCTGTAACAAAAGTTGCGGACCCGCTTCTCGGTAAGCGAGGCGGTTTGACCATGCCTCTCCATTTTCGCAATAGAATTCCTGAAATTGGGCAAGGAGCTTCGGAATATCGAGCGTTCCATCGATGCGCACCCAGTCGGGGGCGAATCTAGCCTTTAGGAATTCTTGTGTATCCGAAATCAACTCGCGCGGAATGATTTCGCGGTAGATCGGGTTGGCGATGGCCGGACCACGGCCCGTACGACGAATCAAGCCAAGGTCGATGCAGTATTGCAGATCGTCGGGTTGAACAAATGGCTCTGCGTCTTCTTCTCCGAGAAGAATTGGTTGGATAACGCGGCGAACGCGGTCTTCTCTCAATTTGTCTGCGAGTTGATCGATATGTGTGTCGCGCCTTAATATGAGTATTTCCTTGGATGCGTCAATTATCTCGCCATCGATGGGACGAGAGCGATCTTTGCCTTCTTTATTCGCAAAGCAAGCTTGGTAAGCGAGCGCATTTACAAGCCAGGGCTGACCCTGAGAGAGATCCCATATGGCATCAACGGCTTCGGGCGTAAATATTTGACCCGTGGCCGCGGTATGTTGGCCAAGGAGAATATCGACCTGTTGTCTGTCCATATCGCCAAGTCGAAGGGACTCGGCTTTGATATTGAAAGCTGAACCTCCCGTTATAACTGTCTTTTCGACGGAAGAAAAAAGTCGGTAATCTCGGACATCGCGTAGTCCGCAGAGAATGACACTCGACGGGAAGGCATGCGGCCGCTTATTGTATCCGGCACGAAGAAGTCGGAGCATGGTTATTAGCGTGTCTCCAACTAGCGCATCAATCTCATCGATAATTAAGACGAGTGGTCTTGGATCGATTTTTGCCCAGCGAGATAGCAGCTCCGAAAAAGCCTCAACAGGACCCCATTTCAAAGCAAGCTCAGTGTAAAGAGAATCGAGAAGAGCCTCTCCAACTTCTAGCGCAGACGAGACAAGCTCTCGGTTGATGGCAAAAAATGCATTCTTGGCATCGTCTCGCGCTGCCTGTCCAACTTCAACATTGATGTAGCAAGCACGGTATTGCCCCTCAGCGTTGAGATGATTGACCAATGCCTCCAAGCAGGTTGTCTTGCCTGTCTGCCGAGGGGCATGGAGGACGAAGTATTTTCGCTGATCAATCAACAACAGGAATCCGCACAAGTCTATGCGGGATAGCGGTGGCACGCAGTAGTGCCATTCGGGATTGACAGGACCAGCAGTGTTAAAAAATAACGGAGCACTCATGCCGGGATGTTGCCGCAGAGTTATGGCTTTGGCAAGCTAGTGCATCCTTAAGAATGCACCTGTCTTCTTTTTAGCCTCACCAGGATTAGATAAATGGATGACTTGTACATGACGCTCAAACTAATTTGAAACTATTCGGCCAATACCTTTTCTACTAAATCGGGATAACCCCGAATAACCGAACGAATATAGTACCGATCAATTGCAAACAATAGAGCCTGCTCTTCAACTATTGCAGTAGAACAATGATGCTTTCCACGCAAAAATGGGCCGGGTTCCAGAAATCCATAGAGCAGTTTTCCTGGATGAACTAATTGGCAACAACCATGGCGTTCTAAACGCACTGTTCCCATTACTAATTGATATAGCGTTATCGCAGGTTCTCCTTCAGAAAACAGTATTTCTTTTGAATTTGCGGTTCGTTGTTTGGCGTCTAAGGCTAGATTATCTTGAAGCTTTCTTAAAAAATTATTAGTCTCTTGGAGCCTCTGCGAAAACTGTCGACAAAGTATACTGGTCAAAACAGGGAATCCATTTATAATAACGTCAATGTGTTCTGGTTTCAGACAAAGTGTATAACTTGAACCAGAGCTGCGCACCGAAGCGCAACGGTGTTGGGAACCCAAATAAGCCATTTCTCCTACAATGGCAGGATTATGCAAATCACATATAATGGTAGCCAAAATAGCAGGCTGCGCTCCGGAAACACAGGAGTTCTGCTCTACTGCCAAAGCCCCTTGCAACACCAGAAAAACTTCTACCGTTCTTTCGTTTTCGCGAATGAGATACTCGCCATCTTCATAGACACGTGGTTCGATGTCGGCATATTCACGGACTAGTCGAAAAAGCTCAGAGCTCTGCTCCAGACCAATTTGTTCTAGACTAAAGGCTTGCATTTTTCAGTCTTTCATTCTTTGTAAAAACCGTGATCGTCTACTTGAGGAATCCAAGCATAATATCCCGCCTTTTCAAGCCGATATTGAAGGCGAAGCAAAGCAGGTGTTGCCCCAATGGCCAGGGCGCAATCTCCTCCTCCCGCTCCACTTATTTTCATGGCTAGATTTTCATCTTCGGCGATTTTAATCATTTCTAAATGAGCGCTAGTTACAATATTAGCTTGCGCTAAGTCACTTAATTGCTGAAGATTTTCTTGCGCCATTTTTACGGCATCATTAAAGTTTAAACAATTTTCATAATCATTTTTCTGCAAAGAAGTTTTCATAATCTCTGTTGCGGCGCGAGACTTACGAACAAAGTCCATGAACAAATCGGGCTGGCGCTTGCGAAAACTGTCAACCCGCTCTAACAAAGAACCAGTAAAAGAAGGCTGTCCAGAAAAGGCCAGCATTAATCCTGCCGGTGAGGGTATTCGTTTTCTTGCGGGAAGAGAAGCCCCATCAATTTGAGAAGCAAAATACTCGGGCCCTAATCTTCTAGCCAAAAGTAAAGTTTCAATATCCAGACAGAAAGTATAAATTGTGCCCCCAAAAACTGAAGCAGCAATGTCTACCGCACTTCCTGCTTGCTGCTGAGCGCCTCCGTGCGCCACCGCCGCCAATTTGTATATGGTTTCTCTATTTGCTTTCATTCCCGCAGCAGATAGCATTGCTACCACTGAAGCAACGCAAGCGCATGCGCTTCCTCCCAAGCCCAGCTTCATTTTATTAGGAGCTCGTAGTTCGTCTCGGAAAACTAAGCCTATCTTCGGAGATTCTGCTCTTTTGCCCAAAAGATAATCTTGAGCAACTCGCAGCGCTTCACATGCAAAACACAAAGAGCCATTAATTTCTTGGCCATCTTCCCAATGCGCCCCGTTACCTTCTATGAATAGGTGCGAAGAGGAAACCACTTCACATTCTAAATAGCGATCAATCGCACAGACAATAGCCGGTCCTTGGTGAAGAACCGCGTATTCCCCCGCAAGAATGACTTTTCCAGGAACACGTATTTGCATGGTCGCCAAAGCCACTAAAATACATGCCTCTCGGCGCGCATAATACCGGGACCGGGTTTAGCCACTACTACTCTTTCCACGCCAGACATTTCCGCCAACCGCATGGTGATTCGAGGCACTACTTGCGCCAAACACAAAATAACCGGATTAGGCCCGGCATCCAGTGTCAAAAAAGCTGGTGTTCCTCCCACCCGTAGGCTTTCTACTAATTCCTTTACCGCTAGAGTAACAGGTCGCAAGTATAGAATAGAAGAATGGGCAGCTAATATCGAGGCGTGCATTCGCCAGGCATTACGCTCAGCAATGGTTCCCAGCAAAACCAGATCTTTAGCCAGTAAAGCTTTCCGCGTCTCCACCAAGTCTTCTTCGGCGCACTTAACCCACGACGGATAATAAGGAGAAGTCTCGACCGTGCGCTTCATTGCTTCGCGAGAGGAGACTTCTTTGGCCTCGTTTTCGCAAATTACCACCACCATGCGAATGTCAGCCCAGTCCGATTCTCCCAATATTTGGACCGCGTAAGAGTCGAGACCATCTTCCCGGCTACCCTTTTTCCACTCGCAAAACCCACCCTCTATGGAACGGCAAGCCGAACCGGAACAATGGCGAGCAAGAATAGACAAATCTTGGACGCTTAGCTCTAATCCGGCCGCCCAGGAAGTCGCGGCAGCTAAGGCTGCTCCTCCGGCGGCGCTTGAAGCTAATCCCGCTGCTTTGGGAAAATCAGTCCGTGAAGCAACGCGCGCTTTTTTGCTTAATCCTGCTCGCTCTCTCACCAGATCAAGGATACGCACAATACGCTTAAGCTCAGATCCCTCCAGCCGGCGGCCATCTATTTGCGCCAAATCCTCTTCGCGATCAGAAAACTCCACCGTAGTGGTGGCACTTAGACCTTCTAGGGTCATAGAAAGACTGCCATTGTGAGGCAATATCAATTCTTCATTTCTTTTACCCCAATATTTGACCAAGGCAATATTGGGATGAGCAGTCGCAGAAGCTTTCATTCACTGGCCTCCCAACGAGCAACAAAGGCTTTTTCCCCTAGTGCCCCCAAATTGGATACCATGGGGTCGGCATCATCGAAGAGCGCGATTACTGCGCCTCCTCCTCCGGCCCCGGTTAGTTTGGCGCCAAACGCTCCCATCTGCCGCAAACGTTCGCAAGCGTCATCTAACCGAGGTGTGGAAAGACCTAATTCCTGCAGCAGGCTGTGATTATCATTCATGGTCGCGCCAAACTCTTTTAGCTTGCCTTTTTCCAAGGCATCTACCCCTTCGTTTACCAATTCACCAATGGATTGAAATATTTTTTTGGAGCGCTCGCTGTCTAACTCGTAACGACGTTTTACTTCGTTCACCCTTTCTCGAGTTGACCCCCGAGGCTCTACCACCCACACCACCATTTCAATCTGCCGGGAAAGACATAGTGGTTGACCGCGCTTTCCTTTTACATAGCGAATAAGTTTGCGCTCAAAAGCTACATGGTGATCAACTCCCGAAGCCGAACCATGAAACTCTTGTTCTAACTCCAGAGCACGATCAAGTAATCCTTGCGGTCGCATATTTATCCGCGCAACCTGAGCAAAAGCACGCACTAAAGCCACCGAAATCGCCGCTGAGCTTCCTAATCCCACCGAAGCAGGCAAATCACCAGTAATACTCGCGTCAACATTAGAAACTCGAAAAGACTGCGCGCATTTACGTAATACATGTTCAAGCAAAGATAAGCCTTCTTGGCCTTGGAAAGTAATTCCGCCAGTTTTCGAAGGCTCAATTGTTACAGTAATTCCCTGTTCCAGCGGCCCAGCCAAAGCTGGATACCCATACACCACCGCATGCTCGCCAAGTAGGATTACTTTTCCAGGGGCAAAAGCTTTAGCCAAGCTCACTAAGTCTCCTTAGAGTCGGTAGAAATGTTGTTTGAGGAGTGTAACAGTTTACGTGCCTTGTCGATGCCAATCGAGCCCTCTTTAGCCATTACTTGAGCAATTTGCTGAATTTGGTCTCCGCGTGCTCCTGCTTGCACAGCCACACAACGAGCATGTCTGGCCATGTGCCCCTTTTGTATGCCTACCGAACCTAAAGCGCGCAAAGCCGCAAAATTTTGCGCCAGACCGACCGCAGCCATAATTGCAGCCAGCTCACGGGCGCTTTCGACCCCCAAAATCTTGTGCGCCAAACGCATATGGGGATGCACTTTCATGGAACCACCCAGTATTCCCACTGCTAAAGGCAGCTCAATTTTCCCGCATAGATTTTCGTTTTCTATAACCCATTGGGAAAGAGGTTGGTACCGACCACTGCGTGCGGCAAAGGCATGAGCTCCCGCTTCTATTGCCCGCCAATCATTTCCGGTAGCAATGGCCATTGCATCAATGCCGTTCATTATTCCCTTGTTATGTGTGGCTGCCCGGTAATGGTCGGCTTGGGCAAAACGGGAGGCTTGCACCACACCGTGGGCGATGTCTTCACCTGGGCGCTGTTGGTCACCGAGTTTTTCCAGGGGAATTCGGCAGGTAGCGCGGGCCAATCGTCTATCGGCTAGATTAGAAAGAATTCTTAAATAAACTTTTCCTCCAGTAATTTGCTCAACTAAGGGTGCAACCCCTTCTGCAGCGGTATTCACCAGGTTGGCCCCCATGGCATCACGAGTATCAATAAGCAAATGGAGAACGAGAATTGGCTCGCCGACAGGGCCTTCCGGAGCATCAAGTAAACGAACTTCTATATCTTTGGCTCCTCCTCCTCTTTGCACCATCGCGGGGTGAAAAGAATTGGCCAAGGCCAGTAGCGCTTCTCGGTGGGAAAGCAATTTCGATCTCGCCTGTTGCGCATCACCAAATCGGCAAATTTGAATTTGGGCGATCATAATTGGTTCGTCGGCATCTGCTACAAATCCCCCGCCTTCCCGAACTAGTTTTGCCGCAAAGGAGGCCGCAGCAACCACCGAGGGTTCTTCCACCGCCATGGGAATCAGATAATCGCGCTGGTTAATAAAAAAGTTGAGACCCACACTCAGAGGTAGCCCAAGAACTCCCAGTACGTTTTCAACCATAGCTTCGGCGAGCTCAAAAGTTAATCCACCAGGATGATTGCTTAACGACTGAGATTCCTGCTCGGATAAGTCACGAAGCTTAGCGATTAGCGCAATGCGCTCGATCCGACCTAAATTATAAAATCCTGGAATTTTTGAAGAAAACTTGTGGCTGGACACTTTATTGCTTCTCTCTTATTACAAACGTGTAAGCTTTCCCGCAATTCGGGAAGCGCCTGATGCACCAAAGGTAAAAGGTCTTTTTCTCTTAGCTGGTTCCCATTTACGGGTCAAGGACAGCAACCCATTAAACAAAGCATCAGGAAAGAAGGTTTATTTCTTTAAGCTTCTGCCCGAGAGTACACTAACGGTATACGATAGTGTTTGTAGGGCATTGCTGTTAAAATGCCCGCCATGGGCGATAAGGTGCAAGAATCATTGAACAATGTCGTGGAAGCGGCTTCTCGCTACCGAGCATTGGAACTACTCATTCTCTTTGGCTCTCGCGCCCGCGGCGATGCGCATGCGACATCCGATTGGGATTTTGGCTATCTGGCCGGCCCTGACCTAGATGTTGATCTGCTGCTGGCTGAACTGGTGATTGCAACCCGGTCTGACTATGTTGATTTGGTCAACCTAGCCCGATCAGGAGGTCTGCTTCGAATTCACGCTGCACGCGACGGAATTGTTCTCGTGGAAAATTCTGCTGATGCCTTCGAACGCTTTTCATTTGAAGCCGCTTCATTTTGGTGCGATGTCGAGCCTGTGTTACGGAAAGCCTACGACGGACTGCTTGCAGAGATTCAGCTATGAGTGCTCTTGACAGGGCATTGCTTGCCGAAAAACTTGCGATAATAGAGCGCCACATTACTCGGGTAGAATCGCGCCTTCCCGATGAGCCTGCCAAATTTCTTCCGGGCACAGATGCCTCAGATGCCGTGATTCTTCACCTGTGGCAAGCCGTTCAGCTGGTTATCGATCTTGCGATAAGTACGTGCATCCGCCTAAAGCTAGGAACTCCGGCAAGCTACGCAGAAGCTTTTCGCCTTCTCGTCCAAGGCGGCACGCTCGACGCGCAACTAGCCGAGCGGCTAGTTCGTGCCGCTGGATTTCGAAACATGGTTGCACACGCATATGACAAGTTAGACATGGAACGCGTTTATTTTGCAGCCAAAAATGGTCCGGCAGATTTGCGAGCTTTTTTTTCGGCGTTGGCTGGCCTAAAATAATATATTCACCTTTCTTTCTTGATAACGAAAGGCTGCAAGAAACCCGTTCGGGCCGAGCTTGTCGAGGCCCAAGGCTTCCTCGACTTTATGCCTGCGGCATACGCCCGAAAAGATCGTGGTTTTCATTTGGTTACTTGCGAAGCTGTTAAGGAAGAATGAGAAATCAGGACCAGACAAAGTCGTGCTTATGTCGATTTTCGACAGCTCTTTCCCGTAAAAACACAAAAATTTTCCAGTCTTAGCAACTTTATTAAACGCTCTACGATAACCTGGGCACACCAAATTAGGCTCGCCCAAGCTAAAACGCGAGTAAGTTGCAATAAGCAAACATGTAAATTTTGGAGACGAAACAAAATGGCAAAACTTGTAAATATGTGGCTAACAGTAAATAGACAATGTAATTTTCGTTGCAAATGGTGTTATGCAGAAGGAACCGACTTCAAACCTGAAGACGATATGTCATTTGAAACAGCAAAAAACTTAATTAATTTAGCCAGTGACCTTGGAATAAGATCAGTTACTTTTTTAGGAGGAGAACCTACCTGTTGGGAGCATTTGTTTCCAGCAATTCAATATGCTTATGAAAAAAAAATGAAATCACTGCTTGTTACAAATGGATATTTACTGTCAAAACCTGACTTTTTAGCCAAAATCAAAGCTTCGAACCTTACTCGTATAACGATTTCATTAAAAGCTTCCAATGAAAAACAACACAAAGAATTAACCGGCACCGATACTTTTTTAAGCGTTCTTGAAGGAATAAAAGAATCCAATAATCTGGAGGGCAAGTATGCCGCGGTGAGCTATGTCTTGAGTGAATTTACCGCAGACAGTTTAATAGAAGTTGCAAAAGTTTTGGCTGCTTGCGGAACTAAAAGTTTGTCTTTGGATATGTGTTCGGTTAGTTTTGAGAATGGAGAAGCGAAAAAAAAATATGCTTTACATCCGAACAAATATGTAAAAACCATTGTTGATAATATCGACGAAATGTGTGAAATAATGGATGGAAGAGTTTCCGCGCCACAGAAGACAATGGGCTGCATTTGGCCAGAGGAAACATTAAAGAGACTTGTGAAAGAACGCAAAATAAATACGAGACTATGCCATATGCTAGGCGAATACGGGGTTGTTTTTACAAACAAGGCGGAGTTAATTGCATGCAACCATTTGTACAACTACCCGTTTGGAAAATATGGGATTGACTTCAATGATGCAGAAAGTTTTCTTGAATTTAGAAACAGCGAGCCTATAACCGAATTTTTTAAAAAAATACGTACACTACCTAAGACTAGCTGTATAAACTGTTCGCAGGACACGGACTGTATTGGGGGATGCCCCTTTCAATGGATAATATTTGACCCGGCCGAAATAAAAAATGAATATCGAAACGATCAATAGGAGATACAATGGAAAAAAAATCGGATTTCGGCAGTCTGTGGCTGACCGTAAATAGAAAATGCAATTTTCGTTGCAAATGGTGCTATGCAGAAGGAACGGAATTTAGACCCGAAGATGACTTGTCATTTGAAACGGCGAAGAACCTAATCGATCTAGCCGCCGATCTAAAAATGAGAACAGTCATTATAACCGGAGGAGAACCTACGTATTGGGATAATCTATTTCAAACAATTGACTATATTCACGAAAAGAAACTATCGTCAGCTCTGGTTTCAAATGGATACTTGTTTTCAAAAAAGGATTTTTTTGATAAAATCAACGAATCGAAACTCAATAAGATTGTTTTTTCATTAAAAGCAGCCAACAGAGAGCAGCATAGAGAATTCACTGGCACAGATACCTTTAAATGCGTTCTTGAAGGCATAGAAAAAGCCAACAAGCTGGAAAACAAAAATGTTGTTGTAACTTATGTCTTAAGTAAATTGACAATAGGAAGTTTAAAGGAAGTTGCAAATGTTTTAGCGTCTTGCGGAACCAGAACACTGTATCTAGACATGTGCTCGCTTGTTTTAGACAATGGAAAAATGAAAAAAGGCTACGCTTTAGAGCCAAGCGAGTATGTGAAAACAATTGTAGATAATATTGACGAAATGAGTGAAATTATTGGCGAAAAAGTTTATTCATCTCAGTCTACCATGGCTTGCATATGGCCAAAAGAAACTTTAAATAGACTTGTAACAGAAGGTAAGGTCATAACCGGTTCATGTCAGATGAGCAGCCAACATGGAATAATCTTTACAAGCAAGGCCGAACTGATTCCGTGTAATCATCTGTATGACTATCCACTTGGGAAATTTGGTGTCGATTTTTATGATGCCAATAGCTTTCTTGAGTTTAGAAATAGTGAACCTATCCTTGAGTTTTTCGAAAAGGTAAAAACGTACCCCACAACTGATTGTGTTACATGTTCAGAAAACTGCATTGGAGGATGTCCTTTGCAGTGGATTGTTTTCGATCCAGCGATCCAGATGCTCGGCAAACCCGGTCCTTTAGGGCGAGAAATAGAGCAAGCAACCAAAGGTTTTGACCTCCGAACGATATAGGAACCACTGTCCCTCAGGACAGTGTGCATATTCATTGCGAAATCTTGCAATTCAACAAAAAACAAATTTGAAAGGATCGATAAAATGACAGTAATTAAGTTAAGTCACGCAAAAGTTAAAGACCGACTAAAAAGTTTATTTGATGACATAGTTGATAAAAGAAAAGCGACAAACATTCAGCCTGCAAAAGTGGCAAAACCTCATACGTCAAAAGACGAATTCGAATGTCGCTGCATATGTGACTGTGTCGTTAGTAATTGTAATTGTGACTGTAACTGCGATGATCCTCGATGCGACGGTCCTTACCACTAACAAGGCCCCATTAGACGAAAGCGAGCCCGCCGCGATGCCATGCCAGAGCGGCTAGTTCGTGCCGCTGGATTTCGAAACATGGTTGCACACGCATATGACAAGTTATACATGGAACGCGTCTATTTTGCAGCCAAGAATGGCCCGACAGATTTGCGATGAACAGCTCGGAAAGACCGTGGTTTTCAATTTTAATTATTCGCGAAGTGGCTAGTGCTGAATAGTTACCAAAAGTCTATCTTCTCTGGTCGCTGATGAGTTTGCCACATTTTTGCGAAGGTATTTGAATTGGGACAAGGTCATGGTCGGAGCACTCGGAGTCTTAGGAGCAGATTTAGGAGGCTTTGGAGCAATAAGCCGCATGTCTTAGGGAGTAGACATTACGCGCTCTTTCAGCAACTCAAATAGCTTCCTGAAATCTTCCGGTTGCTCGGCTAATGGCAAAGAAAGAAGCGCTTTGGCAATCTCATTGTGCTGTTCCTTGCCCTGAAGCGGCTTCCCATCCCTGTCGGTAACCCTAAAACAAGATTTAGCAATAGCTCGAAAAATTTCTTTTCCAGACATCCTTTCAATCCATGAACCGGAGCCATACTGAAGCGGATAAACTCCACCAGTTAGCTCCTCGACAAAATCCTTGTATTTCCTTTGAATCGATGTCTTACAGAGAATATTTACAATGTTATCGCTTTTTTCCGAAACACAAGAGAGGGAAATCAAGCAAGATTCGCCTTCTTTTTCAGACGAAAAATCGCTTGGATTACGAAAGTGCTTGGCAAATGGCTTGCGTAATTCCAAATGCAAATCCATGAGCGTCAAATTTGCAGCATCTAGATATACGTCCCGATCGATTAAGAAATAGTAAGACGGGTGAAGTCGTATAAGTGCCTGAGCCGCGCTGCGAACATTATCACATCCGCCCATTGGTCGGACTTCAACCTGAGCAAGATCATTTGCTCGCAACAATTCACCAATTACAATCGGGTCAATTTCGTCATCTTTACCTTCTACAAAAACCTTATGTTGAGCCCCTTGGAGAGCACGGGAGGCATCAACACCCCTCTGGAGTCTCATGCGGTAACTCCTTCATCTGGAGCCAAGATCGCCCGACTCGATTCTTCCACAGAGCGGAATATCTCCTCTGAGTGTGTCGCTAGAATGTATTGGTTAACTGGAGCAAGCTTTCGCAATTGGTCAACAAAGTCAACATGCCACTCGGCATTCAAATGCAATTCTGGTTCGTCGATCAACACAATACTCGGATATTCTTGCGAATTTCTCCAAATTAGAAACAATGTTGCAATCATCTCTTTTTGGCCGGAACTCAATCCGTCGAAAGAAAATGAATCGCCACCATTCTTCGGTTGGATTCGAATGTCTACTTTATTGTCAGGCATTGGGCGCAAATTTTCAATACACCCGCCGCAATAGCGTTCGATCAGGCCGTTCAGTTGAGACAGAACCATGCAGATTCTTCCTTGTTTGATCCTTCGAATAGAGAGGCCTTTCCCATAAGAGACCTTAGAATCTCCAATTTAAAGGAGCTTATAGGCGTCGACATTGTCCTTATTCCAGAACGGCCAGCGTACCGCATCATTCTAAGCGCATCGTACTCTTCAGCCATCATGCCAAGTTCCGGATTAGACTCTTGTACTTTGCGATAACTATTAAAATGCATTAACGGCGGAATGATTAGCGGCTCGCCAGAGAAAGCAAGTACACTGCTCAACGCATAGTCAAGATCCCAAGCTGAGCGCTTTCCTTTCTTTCGGGAAAAAAGCTTGTCTCCATTGATTTCGGAAACAAACTTGTTTTTATTTATCTCCAGACTTATGGTGCATTTTTTATCACCTTGCTCGAATTCACCAGAAATCTTTGCATTTTTACATCCCGACTTTACGAGAAGATTCGAAATATCAGACATAGGTCCTGATTCCCGAAGTACATCAATACGGGACTCAATTCCAGCTAGAATTAACAAGGAGCAACACTCAAGGACAGAAGTTTTCCCTCCTCCGTTTTTACTTCCCAAAATAAGGATGTCGAGGTCTCGCTCCATTTTTGGCTTAGGAAAATCAATCTCAAGCTGATTAAGCTTCTTATAGTTTTCAATAATTAATCGACGCAGTCGAAGTCCGGGGGTCATGATGATATCGCCTTTATTCGGTACATTATTACTACGCTCTTTTTTACATCAAGCTAAAAGGAAAAGGAAAAAAACAGGCAGATTGTCAGTCGCAGAGGTTGCGCCGCATCGCTTCTCCTGCGTCTGCTTATCTCCCCTGCTAGCTCTTCAGTAACTGCTATATGCTCAATACACTTTTGATAATTGAGTTACCCAATTGGTGAGAGTGGGCCCCACTATTCGAGGACACTTAATCAAATCGGAAAGTTTCTGCGAACCAGTTAACACCATTGCTAAACGTAACTCAGTGCAAATTTTGGCAATGGCCATACGTGCTGCAATCATCCCTCCCTGGTACCAGGCACGAAATATGGGCAAAGCCACTCCCGCCAAGTCAGCGCCTAAAGCCAGCGCCTTAGCCACGGCCAGACCGTCGCGTATTCCGCCAGAAGCAATAATACGGCCATGCCCAGAAAACAAAGGAGCTGCCGACGCCACACAAGCCGCAGTGGGAATACCCCAACCGGAAAAAGTTTCTCCTACTGTTCGCAATTCCCCTTCTGCTCGTAGAGACTCCACGGTCAACCAGCTAGTGCCTCCCATACCAGAAAGGTCGATATTGGAAACCCCGATTTCCCGCAGCCGACGCACAATGGTGGGATTAATACCGCAGCCGGTTTCTTTGACCACCAAACGGTTTCCCAATACTTTGGCCAGGCTTTCCAGAATCTCCCATCCCCCGTGAAAATCGCGGTCTCCTTCCGGTTGAATCATTTCTTGAGCAGGATTTAAATGAATAGCCATTGCATCAGCGCCAATATCGTCCATAAGCCACTGAACTTTTTCCTGCCCCAAACTTCTTGCTTGCCAAATACCTAAATTACCCAGCAAAACTATGTGCGGAGCCTCACTACGCACGCGAAAAGTTTCTGCCGCATCCGGGTCGGTCAGCATTACTCTTTGGCTTCCCACCCCAAAGCCAATTTGAAACTCTTCGGCAAGAGCAGCTAATTCTTTGTTGAGAACTCCCGCACGCGGCGTTCCCCCACTCATTCCACACAACAGTAGTGGGTAAGCCAGGGTTTTACCTAAAAAAACCTGCCGGGTATCAAGCTCGCCTTCCCGCAATTCGGGAAGCGCCTGGTGAACCAAGTGAAGGTCATTGAAAAGTGCTTGATTGTTCGCCGGCTCCACTACTTGCGTGGCGCATAGATTTAAGTGAGCGTCTTTGCGCCGCTGAGTATGGTCATGCTTATGGAACACAGGGTCGAGCTGCCTCGCTATGGCTTAATGTGAAGGCTTTCTCTTAACTGGTTCCAATTTACGGGTCAAGGACAGCGTGGAGAACTTTGCTTCATGTTGGCGAAGATTAGGGTTTTGCGATTGCCTCAATAGTAAATGACGAGTCTTGTTCCTGATCTGTTTCGGGAACATGTGCAAACACATGAAAGTTAAGGTGACGCAGATAGCGGGTTGGATCCTGATACCACTGGAACGACACCATCGAAGGGTTTGCGTTTAAGGCAGAAACTCGACGAAAAGTTGCATCCGCTCTAAAGGTATCGGTATCTTCATACCAATCGGCCCAGACCAGGTGATTCCTCTTCTCCTCAGGTACATTACAAAGAGATGACGCTCGATTAGCCTTGATATCACAAGCTGGGTAACGGCTGGGAGTATTGCTATCAATACGTACATATTTTCCAGGTTGGTTAATCGGCATTACAGAGAAAAGATCAGGGTTAGACGGATCGGCAAGACCTGGTAGGATGCGCCAATAAAAGTCGGTCTCTATTTGCCCATTGGAACGGTCCTCCAGATAAGTGATAATGCCGTGTAACCAGGAGTGCGCAAAGTAGTGAGGCACTCCATTATTGTCCAAATGGTTGGTACGGAATAATGAAATGGATTGGTAGAAATCGATCAGCGCATCGAGTTCGGCTTGAGTTACACGCACCGTATTTGCATGTCGTACGCCAGCAGGAAGAAAGTACTCAGTACTGGAAAGCTTGGTCCATTGACTGGGATCAATATTGAGATCTGTGGTAGTCCAGCAGCCGAAAACACCACCATTCGCGTAGTAATCAGCGTACAAGTACCAACGGTCTTCGTCGGGTTTCTTAATAACCAACGGGCCTTCAGTCCCTTGCCGTGTACTTTGCGATGTTCCACGGGTGATATAATCAGGGTCCCAGCGGGTGAACGTTCCGGGACTCATTGATTGGGATGAACGTGCAACTTGGATGTCTTTGCCGGAACCAGTCGAACTGCTACCGCCGTTATTAGTCTCATCCTTGAAGAAAAGATAGGTGCTATCGGCCGTACTGGTAAGGGTGGCATCAATTACACTGTACCCCGGGTCAAAGAATACCGTCGGCGTGGGGTTATCTACGGTAACGAAATCATCGGTATAGCTTACGTAAATTCTATTGACGCCAGCAGTATCATTGCCCGACCACAGTATCGCATACTTCTTTCGAACGGGATCCCAATAAGCCTCGGGAGCCCATGCATGCATGGGAGAACCGTTCGGACCAGAAAGATTAGTAACCGGTAATAGGCGGGGGTTAGTAAAGGTTATTAAATCGATAGAATCGGCCACAAAAATATTCGGACTCGGATTGCTCCAGTAATCCGGATTGTCGTTTCGGGTCCAATCGGTAGCAATGTACACGAACGTGTTGTCTTGCTTACGTAAAATAAAGGGGTCACGAATGTGGTTGGTGCCCATATTTTTCGAGTAATAGACAGGAGCGCCGGCATTGAGATTATTCCAATGCAGACCGTCGGTACTATAGGCAAGATGAAGGGAATCGGAATAAATACTTTGATCTGGGCCAAAGTAGCTCATCACCCATGCGACTGTTTCCTGCAGCGCGGCGACTACTGTCACAATACAGGTGTCGGTAAAGCCACCGTCTTGAGTGGTAACCGTAATCGTAGCATTACCTTCTGCAATTGGACTTACCTCGCCCAGTTGGCTCACATTGGCCACCTGAGGATTACTTGACGACCAAATCAAGCCATGGTTGGCAGCGTTTTCCGGCATTACCGTGGCAACTAGCGTCGCATTTGACGAACCGACTGCTATGCCAAGCGTCTTTTGGTTAAGAGAAACTTCGGTCACCATGACTACATCTTTGGAAACAGTCACCAAGCAGGCATCTGCAAAGTTACCATCTTGCGTAGTGACTACAATCGTAGCCGTACCTTCGGCAACGGGGGTAACCTCGCCGGCCTGACTCACAGTGGCTACCTGAAGATTGCTTGAAAACCAAGTTAATCTAGCGTTGGTGGCGTCAGACGGTTCAACTGTAGCAACCAGCTTCTTGCTCGATGAACTAACCGCCATGTAAACTTTTTTTTGGTCGAGCGATACAGCGGTCACTCTGACTGGCACACATTCACAGTCGTCGGTATCGCAAGTCTTGTTAGTCTCGCAAGCAGTAAGTACAGCCAGTATCCCTAATGCAACCATCAAGGTGATGGGTTCACGACTTTTACGATCTCTTAAAAGTGCATACATAAATATTCCCATGCCTGATGGAGTCTAATAATAGAGTGGGCTTTTTTGGGAATTACAGTCAAGTATATGAGGGGAAAGACCTGAACCACTACATGTGCTGATTTGAGGCGATCATTCCCCAACCAGCGCACCTAAAGCACAAGTCGGGGAATTATTTTATAGTAATCGCATATTATAAAGCAGGGGTTGCATTTCTAACCAGCATTATAAAATGATCCTCAAACCAATGTCCGGCTGCCGGTGCATTCTGCAGGGCATCGGTTGGATATGCTCGACCGTTAGAATAAGAACGTGTAGCAGGAAGAGGGCCACACATTTCGTCATATCGTTTGCCTTCTTCGTCCGCAATAGTGGCCGAGGAATCACTGGTCCCATCCGATTCTCCTGGTGGCTTCAGCCAATAATAGGCGTCAACACCTGGCAACGGATTGGCCTGCGGGCGCTCTCCAATACCACTATTCTTTATGTTACACCAATTACCACGGTGAACGCGATTATCAATTGGCTGTCCGCTTGGTTGCGATTTCCATCCATTACGACCAGTATCGATAATGAAATGATGGTTGGGAAGACGCGAACGCATCTCATTTACGTAAGTTACTTCATCAATCATGCGATTATATTCGTAAAATTCCTCAACAAGAGACCGATACTGATTTTCATTATCATAGGGATTAAACGGCTCGCGTAGCGCAGAGTAATTGGCAACATTAGTAGCAAATCCACGAACTAGGTGTTCGCCACCAGCCTCCGCCAACACTTCTTTATATAGGTTGACGGCCGCCGTCGGGTGCTGCCATCCCAGCCACCCCGAATGAGCCATGTCTAAATAAAGGTAGACGTTTTTTAATTGGGCAAGTTTCTGAATTGCGTAGATAACACCTTTTTTATAAATTTGCGCTGCTGCGGAACATGCGGGAACAATACTGGCATTGGTTATAATATTGGGCAAAGAATCAGGTTCAATCACCGCCACAATTCGTAATTGTTGATAGGAAGGATTAGACGCAATTACGTTCACAATGCGGTCAATGTATTCGCTTTTGTAGCGAGCTAAATCAGCCTCGCCATGAAGCTCGCCGTTAGAAGCAAAGGCAGCGCAATCGCGATCTGGTAAATCATATATAACCATGGCCACCAGCATGGGAGCATTTGAACTACTGTTTGCTTTTTGCTTCAAAGCCTCGTTCAAATGACCGGCTAGTCCAAATTTACTTTCTGAACCTTCTATAGCAGCAATACGATCAAGCCAAAATGCGGAAGGTTGCTGCGCCACTTTTTCGATTGCCGAAGCTAACTCTGGCGCGTTCTGAGCCGCAAAACGAGCCTTGGCTGACCACTGCGGATCTATGTAAAACTGGGCGCCAGCAAAAGGATTGTCTACACGCTGGACTGGAGTCACTGGGTCAGTAGGAGTCACTGGGTCAGTAGGAGTCACTGGGTCAGTAGGAGTCACTGGGTCAGTAGGAGTCGACGGGTCAATAGGAATTTCCTGCCCGCTAGGGGTCTGTGCTTCCGATGAAGTGCCTTCTTTTTCGCGGTCTTCGGTGGAGCCTGATCTTCCTCCACAACCTACAATCAGGAACATGGACAAGCCTAGACCCAGGCAGTTGCGTATTATCATTCTAAGTAATCCTCCTTTGGAACTCTGGAGTTCCAGAGTTCCAAAGCTATGGAGCAAACGAAACCCAATCGTTCGCCATTGGTTATCACCGCATATGGCATCATTACGGTTGCCGCTAACTTAAGAGGCGCGCTTGGCGCAAATCGGGTCAGTTTTTTTCGTCAACCTGCGACCTTGTAGTATGGAGTATGGCCAGAATGAATTTACGCCCATATATTGTTCTCGCTGCCACAGCGTTGTTTCTGAGCAATGCGGCCTGGGCCCAGTCATTACCAGTGCTGGTGCTGATTGCTGACCATGAGCAGCGAGGGCTGGCAACCCGTATTGAAGGCCAAACTGCTGATCTGGCGGTTAGAATCTCCATTCAGCAAGCATCTCTTCCAGCGAAGCTGCACGAACAACTGAAGTTCGTTACCGCCCGCGCGACTGACCGCCAAGCAGTAATATGGTTTGTAAAGCAAGACAGCTCCTGGATTGTTCGGGTCATTCAGGATGGAAGAATGCTAACTAGGCAGGTTAAAGCCTCAGGAGCTTGGTCAGAATCTGCTTGTACTGAAGCTGTGGGATTAGTAGTGCGCACCGCTCTACAAGGCCTGCTCAATAACGCAATGGCTATGGAACAACTAGCCGAAACCAATAAATCAGATTACGCGGAACCGGTAAAATCGCCATGGGGTTTGCAGGGTGATTTTGGCTGGAGCGGGCTAATGGAGACTAGCAAGACCTTTCACCAGGGAATAGTTTTGAGATGGGGAGCAAACTGGGGAGCACGAACCAAAAAATGGTATGCCAATCTAATTCTTGGTTATTTTCCCAACACTTCAATTCGTACGTCCCTTGCCAAATTCCATCTAGGCAGAAAAGATATAGGGGTAGTACTGGGACACAATTGGCAAGTCTATAATTGCTCACCATTTACATGGAGTATTGGTTCTGAATTTAGCACTTCGGTTTTGCGATTTAATAGAGCTACTTATTCCACTAGTCCTGACCTAATTCCTATAGACAATAGCAACTTTTGGATGCTCGCCCTAATGCCTGCGATTCGTACTACTTGTTTTTTTTCAAGTAATTTCGGAATTTCTGCCACCATTGGGGCCGACGTAATAATCGGGTCAGTCAAGTTTGATGTAAAAACCGCGCCTGGCCTTACTCCCATAGCATCTTTATGGCCAGTACAGCCCCGCGCTACCTTAGCTTTAACTTTTCAATGGAAATAGTTTTTTCCTGGGCACCTAGTGACCCATTCTATGATCGTTCTATCTCTATTAGCACACCATGTGCGTTGCAAAACCAAACCAGGAAAATGCCGTGATCGCCGAAGACATGTCTCTGGTAGCAGCAGCAGTGGCTGGAGAACGCGAAGCATTGGAATCCATTGTTACTACTTTGCTACCACGGATTCGTAATTTGGTGCGTTACCTGGTGCGGGGCGACGCCAGCGCTGAGGATATTTCCCAAGAAGCAATGGTGGCCATTGTGCGCGGTCTTTCCACCTATAGCGGGCAAGGCACGCTGCAATCCTGGGCTGATCGCATAGCGGCGCGGGTAGTTTTTGCCAGTCTGCGTGCGGACAAGCGGCAAAAACACCGCGACGAACAGCTTCTAACTTGTGCGAATTTGCACGCCCTACCCCGCCCTCATAGCCTACCCGATGAATATACTGCCCGTCGGCGCTCAGTGGAAATGCTTGATCAACTTCCCTACGAGCAACGCCACGCGCTTACTCTTCACCATGTTCTGGGTTGGAGCGTTCCGGAAATATCAGAGGAGCTAAAAGTTCCACTAGAAACTGTACGCAGTCGCTTACGCATTGGCATTGCCAAATTGCGGGCCCTGCATGGAGAATTATCGTGAGCCGGGATTACCAAGGTAACGAGCCGCTTACGCTGGATAAACTGCTGCCCAGGCTTGATGAACGGCCAGGACCAGCGCCGCAGCTTCGCCCAGAATGGAATGATCAATTAGTCAAGTCCATTATTGAACAGGCCTCCCCCCCGAATACGCCAGCAATTCCGATTTTTCGAATACGAAATAAGCGCAGTAGGCGAGCAATGCTGCTTGCCGCTACCTTGACAACTCTGTTGTCTATTGGAGCAATAGCAGTAACTATTCAGCAATCGTTTTTTAGCGCTGACCAGGAATCATTGTTCTTTCAGAACTCACCGAAAACTACTCTTTCTGCTAATAGTAATCTTCCCAAAAATACCGTCCCTCCCGATCGTAACTTCTACGATATAAAAAAAACTCCCAGCAAAACCGGTGCACTGCAATTCCATCGGCTTGCTTCGGTGTCAGAAGATATGTTGGCGCGCGCCAATGAATTTCGTCGCTCCCGACAATGGGACCAGGCTGATAAACTATACCGAGGGGTGGTCAACCGATTTCCTCAATCAGATGCGGCAGTAGTAGCGCAAATCGCTTCGGCAACGCTACATTTGCAACAGCTCAATGACCCTGCAGGTGCGCTGAATTATTATCGACGGGCATTGGCAACTCGGCCAACCGGGCCCTTGGCTGAAGAAGCGCGCTGGGGAATTGCGGAAACGCAACGCGCATTGGGCAATACTGCTGGTGAAGCCGCGGCACTACGTGACTTTCTTTCTCATCATCCCCAATCAGCCATGGCTCCCATGGCCAAGCGTCGCAGTACCGAGGTACAACCATGAAAACCCGGAATTTTTACCTAGTAGGATGCATTATTTTTTTCGCCGCCTGCATGACTAGAGATACCATTGCCACTTTTCGCTCTAGTTCTTGCCAGGACAACATTGCTTTCGAAAATAGCAATGTTCGCTCAAGGCAATTAGCGAAAACCGCTTTTCAGAATGCTATGTGCGCCTGCGGAGATCTAACCTTTGGTGGCAACTTGCGAACCAATAGCTTCGATTCCCAATTGACTCCACAAATGGTAAATGAAGGCGCTCATGTAGGAGTAAATGGAAAGCTACACCTGAACGGCATGGTCTACGTAGGAGGAAATTTACTAGTATCTGGAGGAGGAATTGAAGAAATAAAACACTTACACATAGAAAAAAACCTTGAATTAAGCGGGAACTTGAATATTCCCTTTGCTCAGGTGAAAGTTGGACAGGACGCACAAATTGGCGGTAATATTAACGTTTCGTCGCTGACTGTGACCGGCTCGCTGACTACGCCAAATGAAATCGATGAAAATAAGGTTTGGGCAAATAAATACATTTCCTCAGCGGTCGAAGTTCCAGCCCCGTGCAAATGCCAATCAACCGAATTGATTGACGTGGCCACTTTTATCGAAAATCATCGCTTAATAAATGACAATAATACAATTGGTCTTTCTGAAAATGCCTTGTCAAATATTCGCGGCGATTTAACCCTAGAATTGTCCTGCGGAAAATTTTTCCTTTCCAACATTCAGAGCAATCAAGGTCAGGTTACTTTGCGCATAGTAGAGAACACCGCTTTGTTTGTAGCGGGAAATATTACTCTAGGCGGAGCCTTTGCAGTGGAAATAGCCCCGGGTGCCAAGCTTGATTTGTTTATTGGTGGCAACGTTAACGTGATGGAGTTAGTGCGACTGGGAAATCCCCAACGCCCTCAGGCATTACGAATATATGTTGGGTCCTCAGGAAGTATTAATTGGCCAGAAAAATCTATACTCGCAGGTAATCTTTATGCGCCCAAAACCGACCTGGTGCTAAATGGTTCATCATTCGAGATTTATGGAGCCATGGTAGTCAATCATGTTTTGACTAATTCTGATTTAACTATCCATTACGATCGAGCAATAATTTCTGAAAGCGAAAATAGTGCTCGATAAAATCAATTTATTTAAGCCAATTGGTCAGAGCTGACTTTTGACTTGGCTAAATAATGGCTATGCAGTAAAATGATTGGGCACTAAAAAGAACTTTAAGGAGCGGAACGATGTTAAAAAACTTGGTCCAAAATTTGTTTTTGACTTCAGGATTCCAAATTAAACGACTCCGTCCTAATGACATAGCTTCTTATGTAGAAATCTTTGGGAAAGAGAGTGTCCAAAAAAGGCAGTTTTATAATATTTCTGCGGGCGGGCATTTTGGTTTTGGCGGTGGGATTAACCACCCTTGCTGGACTAATGTTGACGTGGTTCGTCGGTGGAAAAAGGGCATGGGAGATTCCCATAAGCCCAGTCTATTCAATCCTTTGCTCGACATTGCCCACGATTTACTTTCCATTGAGCCTCTACCAATAGAGAGCGAGAGCGCCGAATTGGTTCATAGTCGCCTCACCATTGAGCATATACCCAATGATGCTGCTCATCGCTTTTTTGAAGAGGTTTGGCGAATACTTCGGGTCAATGGAGCGTTTCGCGTAGTTGCGCCTAATATTGACCTGGACTTTAGAGCGCGAGCGCGAAACGATTGGCGATTTTTCCCTTGGGCAGTTCCTGGAGAAATTTCCATAGTACAGGCGATAATAATTCATGTCGCCAAGTCGGTAGCCGAAAGTACCAGCGCCGCAGAAGGAGAGCAAAAAAGAATCAGCGACGCTCAGTTTCTAAACTTACTTGAAACCAGGGGCATAGAAGGCGCTCTCGACTTTTGCACTTCCCAATGCAGCCTGGAGCTTCAAAAAACCTATCGCAGCCACCATATTAATTGGTGGAATCCAACTAAGCTAGAAAAGATGCTGAGAGCCGCCGGATTTAAAACTGTTTATCTTTCCGGCGCTGGCCAGAGCTGCTCTCCTGTTCTGCGCAACCCCGCTCATTTCGACAATGTGTACCGTCCCTGGATGATGTACATGGAAGCAGTAAAAGATTAGGGGCGATGCGATGACCGTACAAAATTCCAAATAATCTCTCCAAAAACGCTTACAAGGAAATATCTTGATTGCACTCTCCCAATTTTTAGCAAAATATACATTAGACTACCGGAGAGTCTGCATGAAAGAGTCTACAAAAACCCACATATTAGTAGTCGATGACGAAACTGAAATGCGAGAATTACTAATTGACCTATTCTCAAATGCAGGGTTTAAGGTCACTGCCGTAGCCAACGGCATAGATATGCGCCGAGTACTGCTGCAGCAAGCATTCTCCCTAGTAATCATCGATTTGCGACTACCAGATGAAGATGGCCTAATTCTAGCTAGAGAATTGCGCCGCGAGTCCGCTATTCCTATTTTGATGCTTTCCGGAAAAGGCGATCAAACCGACTGCATTGTAGGTCTAGAATTAGTAGCCGATGACTTTGTAAGGAAGCCATTTAATAGCCGTGAGCTTGTTGCTAGGGTGAGGGCTCTATTACGGCGAACCATCACGGAAAACCACCATAGCAATGACCACGCCAACCGCCACGAACGTTTTAGGTTCGGCCCTTGGGTCATTGATTTCACCAGCCGAGTGGTTTGCAATGACCAAAATGAGGCCATTTCTCTTACTCAAGCCGAATTTAGTCTTTTAGAAACTCTCGTTCGCTCTCCCAATCATGTTTTTTCTCGCGATCAACTATTGGAAAAAACGCGCGGCCTCGATACGGATATTTTCGATCGTACTATCGACGTTATTATTCTTCGGCTGAGAAGAAAAATTGAATCTAACCCCAAAAATCCAACCCTAATTCGTACTGAACGAGGAATAGGTTACTCGCTTTCGGCCCAGGTTGTTCGGTGTTAAAAAATGGGCGATTGTATCGAATTGCCCTTTCATTGGCTTTCTTTGCCAGATTGATACCCACCAGCGGCCGATCGCGGCTTTTATGGGCGTTTACTTTTGTTTGCGCCTTTTCGCTAGTTTTGGCAGCAGTAGGCTGGAAAGGATTAACCAATACCCAACAAGCGATACGTACTTTCGATGAAGATGTTCTCCCGGACATTGCCCGATCTTTAGAGCTAGCTGAACGCAGCTCTTATTTGGCAGCGCTAGCACCCTACGTAGCAGAAGCAACTATCCCTTTCCAGTTGCAAACAGAAACCGCCGTACTACGTTCCAAAACTCGTGAGGTATTATTATTGGCTCAAAACCTTCCGCTTTTGAAAGCCTCCACTCCAGAATTACGAAACATGCTGCACAAATTGGAAAAAACTTTAACTTTGCTTACAAATGAAACTCGTCAGGAATTATTTTTACGCGAAGATATCCGTCAGCACCTATTTCGCCTAAACAAATTCCGTGCTTACTATTCGAACCAATCCCCATCACTGCGGCAACTAGCTCAATCTATTTCCAATATATTTTTGGCTAGCGTAACCGCCACCGGAGAAAACGTCAATGATTTACGACTGCAATACCAAATGCTATCTACCAAATTAAAAAAAACGGCTCCCTCACCTCACGCCATACAAGAAATATTGTATTCTCTGGGCAGCAACAATAACAATATCTTTGAACTTCGCCAGCGTCAGCTTGTTTTGGTTGAGCGCAAAGCTTATTTATTAGCTTCTACACGAGCAATTTCTGTACAGCTTGGCAAAGAAATTAACCACTTTGTTTCTCTACTGCAAGACAGAGTAAATCGCCAAAGTAATACTGTCTACGCTACCGTGCGTTCTGGCCAAACAGGAATTGGCTTAATTGCCATATTTTGCTTACTAGCCGCTGGCCTGGGAATGACCTTGGTCTTTCGCTTAACCCGCAGCTTAGGTGCGGTTACCGAGCTTATGACCCGCCTTGCGCAAGGTGATACCTCCCAAGCAGTTCCAGCAACTAACCGTGGTGACGAAGTTGGGGATTTGGCACGCGCTTTTAATGTGTTTCGCGAAAATGCGGTAGCTCGAAAAACTCTTACTGCCGACCTTAATGAGCAAACTAATCTATTGAAAGCAGTATTTGCCAATATTCACGATGGATTAAGTGTATTTGATAACCAATTTCGTCTATTCACCTACAATCCTCAATTTTTAGAAATTTTAGAGATACCCGGCAATCAAATCTGCCGGGGAATGTCTTTGGAACAGGTTCGGTCTTTGCTTCCTCCTTGCCGAGAAGAGAGCCTTCATTTTCATTCCACAAATCATAATTTATTATTTAGCTTCAAAAACCTTAACACTCCACAAACGTTTGAGCTTCATTTCGAAAATGGAAAAGTAGTGGAAGTGCGCAGTCGCCCTATGCCCGATGGAGGCGTGGTCAGGCTATACAGTGATTTGACTGAGCGCCGAACCGCCGAAGCGCAACTACGTCAATCGCAAAAAATGGAAGTCCTTGGTCAGCTCACTGGAGGAGTAGCTCACGACTTTAACAATTTGTTAGCCGCTACCATTGGCAATTTGGAATTGCTTCTTGACCAAGAATTAGCTGACTCTCAGAAGCGGTATGCCCGCCGAGCTCTTGCCGCATCCGAACGAGGCGCCAATCTTACCCGGCGTCTTCTCGCTTTCGCCAGCAAACAACAACTCACACCGGAGTGGGTGCAAGTCGATGAATTAATTCAAGAAATGATTGATTTGGCAGAGTATAGCGTGGGAAATAGAATCCGCGTGGAACTTGACTTGAATGCTCCCCAAACATGGGTGCACGTAGATGGAACCCAACTAGAAAACTCTCTTCTCAATCTGGCTATAAATAGTAGTTCAGCCATGCCTCAAGGGGGAACACTACGTTTTTCGACTCGCTCGGTTAGCTATTCGAGACAAATGAAAGCCCCGCAGGTAATTATCGAGGTAATAGACACCGGTTGCGGAATTCCTGAATACCAGCTGGAAAGAGTTTTTGAACCTTTTTTTTCTACCAAAAGCCCAGGAGAAGGCAGTGGCCTGGGTCTAAGTATTGTGTATGGATTCGTTAAACAATCAGGTGGCAAAATAGAAATTGACAGCCAAATTCAAGTCGGCACCACCATTAGAATAATATTACCAACCGATTCTCCTCCAACCTTAGCAATTAATTCGGGCGCGAAATCAAAAGAAGATTATTTGGAGAATAATTCTTGCAAAACTTTGACTCCTACTACCACACAAAATCAAGTTTTATTGGTTGAAGACGATGCCGAGGTTCGCGAAACAGTTAGTGAGTTATTACAAACCTTGGAATTTCAGGTGATTACCGCTAATAGTGTTATTTCGGCATTGGATTACCTAACCATCAATTCTTCTATTCACCTAGTCATAAGCGATATTCATTTAGGAAAAGGCGGCAATGGCATTCAGTTAAAAAAACAAATTGCTAAACTCTTTCCTTCACTCCACATTATTCTTACTTCCGGGCTACCTCGCGAGCAGCTCATTACCCAACATGATTTGGAAACCGATACCATAGTGCTGCGCAAACCATTTCGAAAAGAAGATTTAGAGAATGTTTTGCGCGTGAATTACCAAAAAGAGGCGCCTCAGGCAAAGCACATCACTTAAGCCTTATCGGCCGCTTTCCGGGCGTCCTGTACCGCTTGCTCGTATCTTAGTTTTGCCTCCTTAATAGCCAGACGCAACGCTTTCTCTTGAGGCATTATTTTAAATAACCACTTGGATTGCTGAGTCTTTTTCAATGCCTTGAGATGGGCTTCTGCCGCCTTAACTTCGGAATCTGCAATGGCCTTATTTTTCGCTTCAATTGCAGCTTTTTCCCATGAAGAGCTCCCTATTTTAGCTGGCTGATAAGTTTTTTGACGTACGAATTCTTCCCTATAGTAAGCCTCATCGGCAGCTTTCCTGGCGTCCAGCACTGTTTGCTCGTATTTTAATTCTGCCTCCCTAACGGCCAGGTGCAGCGCTTTCTCCTGAGGCATTACTTTGAATGCCCATTTGGAACGCTGAGTCTTTTTTAATGCCTTGAGACGGGCTTCTGCCGCTTTAACTTCCGAATCTGCCGCAGTGGCCTTGTTTTTCGCTTCAGTTGCGGCTTTTTCCCAAAACGCCTCCATTTCATTTTCAACACGCTCTTCGCTAGCAGCGAAAGGCGACGCACCTGTTCGATCCCTCATTCGATTGTCTTCCGATTGTTCTACGGAAGAAGGCGATTGGGGCAGCATTGCTTTCGCGCTTCTTTGGGCTTTAGCCAAATCCCTCTCCGCACCGTTTTGGGCCTTCGCTGCCGCACTGTGCAGCCATGCAGGTTGGCTAATTAAATATTCATGCACCTGTTCGGAACTCGTTTTCGCACGACTGCCTGACCGACTGACGGGCGAAGCATGGAGAGGCATATTTTTATGCGGCGAACTTTCCGATTGCGCCGAAACATCGCTCTGGATTTCGTCGTTGGCGTGAGATGGCTCGCCTGTCTCCATTGGGCCATGGAAGCCGCTAGGCGTTGTGGAAGCTAATTCAACTTCCGAAACTTCTTCAATAGTATCTAGAATAGTATTTGGCACTAATTCCGATGGTACCGGACTTTTTTCGTGCTCTTTCTCAAGCACGTACGAAAACTCGGGTGAAACATATTCCCTATTAAACACCTCCATTTGCCGGAGAAATTCTTGGCGCATAGCATCATTGGTTGTTTGGTCATAAGGTTTTTCAACAGGATGCAAGTTTCCCGTTCTAAGCTCTTCCAGATTCCTTATCTGTACATATTGCGAAACTGGAGCATCCATCGGAATAGTGTTTCCATAATAAAAATCAGTGGAATCTGTTTTTTTTGGAGGAGAAAAGGAGCTTGTTATCGCCTTTGCCTGGTCCTCAGGGCTGTACTGAATTTCGAGATCGCCTGTCTGCGAATTAGCGTTATGGGATGCTTGTTCCGGCGTTATCTGCCCTATACCCAGCCTGACTGCATTCTCAATCCCACGCAAAACAAAGGACTCGATAGACTGGCCAGGACTACGCCGCAGATTAACCACCTCGACCTGATCGTCCCTTATATGCCCTTGTCGGCGAATTTGCAGATTGTTGACTTCCGGACCACTAGAGTCGGGTTTCACATTTATCCAGACAGGCTGAGAATTCTCCTCAAGGAGACCTAGCAAACGCCCAGAGAAGATCCTCGAACCAAGGCTCATGCACAGATCCTTAGTCAAGCTCAACTGCGCCTCATTCAGCAAAATCTCTACTTTGTCCCGTTCCGAAAGCACTTCGCTATCCTTGAGACTATAGGGGATCTTTGCTCCAGCGAATAAGCAACCAGCCATCGGACGCGATGCAGATGTAGATGCAACCCTGGTTTGCTTGGCTTTTCCTATCGTCTGGAAAGCGAAAGTGTCTTCCACACCCTGCACACCCTGCACACCCTGCAATAAGTCAGGCGATTGTTGACTATGAGCAACAACCTTCTGCTTTGATTTCTCTTTTGTTTTCCTGAAAAAAAATGACTTAGAATTCAAACATACTGGCATGGAAGCTCCTCAATTCAAACAGTTCTACAACCGCAAAATCTAAATAATTCCCTATATTAGAAGCATCTAATTCAACAACATTTCTATTTACTACGTCAGCATTCGAATACTTAACAATCCCAATTATGCACAATTTAGAAATAATGTTTATCAATTTCGTCCTGCAGCTTCACGATCTACGCAAAAGTAAGCTCGACTAGAAGCATCGAAACGAGATAGACTACCGATAATTATGGCTCAATCCAATTTTGAAGATATAAAAGTAGGTCTCGCCCGGACACTCAAAAAGTTGGCTATCAAGACACCAGAATGTGGACGTGCGCTTCTCCCTCTATGGTCAGAAGCAGTGGGACCAATTTTGGCTCGACATTCACGACCTGTATCATTTCAAAATGGCCTTCTGGTGGTGGAACTTAATCCTGAATTTGCCACTGATATTGAAAGAGAGAGTACCACTATATGCCATCGTCTCAATCAGCTCATGGGTAAAAAAACTGTATTGGCGCTTCAGTGCTTATCAAAGAAGGCATGAGTAAAGCGCTTAGAGATAGACTTGCCTGCGGCCATCAGCTTTTGGTGACCGCAGGATTGGCAGGATTGGTATGGTTCTTACTACCTATTGCAAACGCCTTAGCCGATTCCTCTTGCAGTAGCCACTTTGTCGACCGAGTTTCCCGAGAGATTCGCTCGGCCTACCAGCAGAAAAAACAGCCTGCCCCGAAATGGGACCCGGTTCTATCTCGCGCAGCCTTCTATCTTAGTCAAAAAGCCGAGAAAGACGGAATTGCTCAAGCAACCAAAGCAAGCAGTATTGCCAAAGAATTAAATCGCGCAGGGGCTTGGGACCCACCTCCGAGAACTATTGCACTTCAAACCACTCCTCCAGAAAAGCTCTTGACTACGGTGACTAGTCGCCATGACTTAGCTGCTTCTTTCTCCAGTCATTTTGGTTTGGGCTGTACGACCACCAAAGGATCGGCCTTTGCGGTAGTTTTGTTCTCCAACCGTAAAGCAGTTCTCAGTGCCTTTCCCCGGTTTTTGCCACGCAAGGGCCGCGCCACTCTTTCGGGTAGTTTGCTGGCGCCTCTGCATAGCGCTCGCGTATGGGTAACTGATCCCACTCTTGGCGTTTACCAATCCCCCCCTGATTACCTACCCAAATCGCGAAAGCGTTTTAAATCTACCCTAGTGTTTCCCTTACCCGGACGATATACCGTGGAAATAATCGGCCAGAGCGAAAAAGGGCCGCAGGTGGCGGCAATTTTTAGGGTGCAGGTTGGAAAGCCTACTTCAAATTCATTTTCGCAGCCTTTGGTAACTCCCGAAACCGATTTAACCAAAGCGGAAACTCAAATATGGAAAGAAATTAACAAGTTGCGCAAATCTAAAGGACTAGCTCCGCTAGTACGCGACGGCATTCTTGACAAAATTGCCCGAGCACACTGTCAGGAAATGAAAGAACTAGGGTATTTTGCTCATATTTCGCCTATTTCAGGAAACGCGGCTAATCGTCTACAAAGGGCCAATATTCGCTACCGCCGCGTAACCGAAAACTTGGGAGAGGCCAAGACTGCTTTAGAAGCACATCGGTTAATTGAAGACTCTCCCGGCCACTTGGCTAACATACTTGACCCCCAGGTAGAACGGATAGGCATTGGTACCGCGCACATTTCGCGCCAAGGAGTTAACAATGTGCTCTTGACAGAAATCTTTTTAAAACCCGGCCCCTAGACTCCACTTCTTCTGTACCAAGCGACTATACCAAGCGACGCTGGGTAGCATACATTTCAATCCCTTTTCCGGGCCCTTTAGTTGGACTCGATTGTTTGGTGTTCTTGGGATCTTCCGCAACCACGTTGCAGGCACATCGTACGCAAGTAAAACTATTCCAACCCTTTTTAACTGCTTCATCCAAACAATCATCATAATGACTGCAAAAAAGGTTGCGTTGAAATTCCACACTAGTATGTTTTCCAGCGGGTTCTGGATTGATCGTGCTTTGCAGCTCAGTGGGGAATGGTTTCATGGACAGTATTCCTCCTTGACTTATTACTCCCCCGAATTAGGGTTCATCAATCAATGCACCAAATAATGTTAATGTCTTATTTCTGCACTGATATATGCCAAAATGATTAAAAAAACGAATCCACTACTTTCAGTAGGGAAAAACTTGAAAGAACGCAATCCTTCCTTCCTTGTTCGAACTAGCCTACTTGGTTCGAATAGTGAGCCTTGGTAGCCCGAAAGTCAACCGCCCCCCCACCTTCTCGCTTTTCAAAGGCACGCAATGGCTTAAATTGCTCAATCATTTTAAAGTGATAGCCTGTCGAGGGTTTGATGCGTTACTTTTACCTGCTTTTAACTCTTAGTGCTGTTCCCCCTACGGTCACCCCCGCGGTACCCATCTTGAAAAAAGCGCTTAACCAACTATCTAGTGGAAATTACCAGGAAGCAGCCCAGGTATTGGCACTTAAGGATAAGAGCAATAACCGCTGCGGGGACCCATTGGAGCATTGGTGCGCTTACTTCAGAGGACAGGCGCTGCTACAAGGTGGGTATTTTCTGGATGCCGCCAAGGAATTTGCGACCGCCAAACAGCTCGATTCTCGAGGACCGATTGCCAGCTATGCTAGCGCCAAGGAAGCCGAGGCACTTTTCCAAGCTGGGAAATATTCGCTAGCCAGACCTTGCCTGGAAGAAGCTATCCGATTGCATTCCACTCCCCAATTAGAACTTCTTTTAGCCAGGACTTATATTGAACTAAAAGAACACTCTCTTGCCCAGAAGAAAATGAAATATCTATGGACTCGGTTTCCTTCTCATCCAGCCTCGCAAGTGGCTGAGGGATATCTCAAAAAGAACCAGCTCTATGGCTCCCTGTCTTTCGCTCACCAACTAGCACGTACCAAAAATTTGTTGCATGCTAGGCAAATCGCTGCCGCACAAAAACAAGCCCATCAGGCACTTAAAGTCGCTGTTACCAAAACCGAACGTGAGCAAGGGTTATTAGTTTTGGCCCAAGCCACCGGTAAGAACAATTTATTGCAAGCAAGAGAGCTATACCGCAAGCTCTGGTTCCCTCATTCATTTCAAAAAGTGCATCTTGAGGCAGCAATGAGCTGGGGACGCCTCGAATTGGCCAAGGGTTCGTCTAAAGAAGCCATTATGCGTTTGGACCAAATTACCCAAGCCTTTCCAGCAACATCACAAGCGAAAGAAGCTGCTTTCTTGGCGGCTTGGGTATATTTCAACCAAGGTGACTGGAAAAAATGCGCCTTACGGTTTCAAAAAATCCTAACCAATAAAAGCAAGCTTCCTACGAAAATCAAGCATAAGTCGCTTTGGTATTGGGGGTATTGCAATGGCCTGTCAGGCAATACTAAGAAATCCATTAAAATACTTGAAAAGCTAAAAAAAACGTCTCTAAAATTTGCTCCCCAAACAATGTATTGGATAGCAAGATTTTCACCTCCCAACAACGCGGTTTCAATATATCGATCGCTAGTAGCAAAATTTCCTGCTAGCTGGTACGCACATTTAGCTCAAATTCGTTTAAACCAACAAAACACTCCTTTGAAAAATTATTCTTGGAAAGCCAAGACTATTCCTTCCACGCTCCCCAAACAACAGCGCGAAACGGTGGCCGCTGCACTCATGCACCTAGGGCTCTCCAAAGAAGCTCATCAAGAGATTTTCTCATCAAAACGTTCCAAAATTTCGCAAACCAAACGGCGTGCTTTTGTCTGCCAAAATCTGGGGCTATTTTATTGCTCATATCGCCTTTCTCTTCGTTCTCTTTGGAAAGACGCTTTCACTAAAAAAAACTCTCACTCTCTTGCCTTACTTTACCCTCGGCCCTGGCCACGGGAAACTATTCACGCTGCCGAATCATTTAAATTAGATCCCTATTTTATATGGGCCATAATGCGGCGAGAATCTAGCTTCGATCCCTTTGCCATTTCATCAGCCGGTGCTCATGGCCTAATGCAAATGCTATTATCCACCGCTACTAAAGTTGCGTCTCTAAGCCATGCCAAAGCTCCTACTCGGCAAACTCTCCAAAGCCCACCGGTTATTCTTCCACTTTCCGCTTGGTATTTAGCAGAACTATTTAAGCGTTTTCAAAATGCAGCATTAGCGGCAGCCGCCTACAATGGCGGCCCTTCGACAGTGAATGGTTGGCTAAAACGAAATCAAAACCTAGAACTAGATGAATTTGTTGAACGGATTCCCTACCGGGAAACCCGCGAATATGTCAAAAAAGTACTTGGCGATTACTTTTTTTATCGTCAACTATGGGGGGCAGACAAAAACTCTGTTCCATTTAGTTTGCAGCTTCCTAAACCCAGGCCAGGAATCGATTTTTAATTCCTATTGGTTAGTATATCCGAAACATTTTCTTTAGCAGCCCTAAAATTACCCAAAACTCTTGAAACGGTCGAAGAAATTGAGTCTCCGTAGCGATGAATAATGACATTTCCTATGCCTTTTATTCTTTTCAATTCTCCGCAACTTACTGGCCGATTTTTGGCCAGCTCAATCATTGCTTCATTGCTAAAAACTTTGAATGGCGGCAAATTAGACGAACGTGCACAGTCTTCTCTTAACAAATAAAGAGCCTTGACTATTTCCTTTTCCTGAGGGTGCAAGTTACGAAAACCTTTTAGTTTTCGATATCCATGAACATCAAATAATTTTGGACGAAATTTACATCCTGCTTGTTTTTTAAAAACAGTATTTGCTTCTACTTCGAGCCCTTCTTGAACAATTTCTCGAAACAGTTTTTCCTTTAAGGGTAGCAAATATCGGGTATCGGTATAGGCATACTCCAATTGGTCATCAGACAAAGGCCTACGTCCCCAATCGCTACGCTGAAAGGACTTCAGCAAGCCAACTCCAAAATAGTCACGCACCAAGGCCACCAAACTTAGCTCTACACGTCCAAGTAGTTTTGCGGCCAACATGGTGTCAAACAGCCGAGTCATCCGAAAATTATAATCTCGCTGTAAACAACGAATGTCGTAGTCTGCAGCATGTATCACTATCTCGATTTCCGGGTCTTCCAATAACTGCCCTAAAGGACGCACATCGACCACAAAAGGATCAACCGCGTAATCTTGATCCCAAGTAGAAAGTTGCATCAAGCATACTTGCTCGCGATAGGCATGGAAGCTATTACTTTCCGTATCGAGTGCAAAACATTTTTGGGCGCGCAGCATCTCCACCAAATCTACGAAATCTCTTTGGGTCTGCACGAACAAGCAAGGACGCGATATGTCTTGGTTTTCCATCAACAGTCATTATAAAGCAGCCTTCGCCAAAGAGATAGAATTGTGTCATACCAAAAGATATGGCCAAAAAGCCAAACCTCCACACCGGCAGTCAGTGGCTCTCGACCAAAGTCATTGAGTATGGATAGTTCGGTGAGCTTTTCCTAGGTTTCTTGATTGCAGTGGGGGAAGTCAGCAATGACCGCGTCTGGGAACTCCAATGCTTGTTCGGTATTGGTAGTAGATGACCAGCCTGTTCTGGTGGAGTTTGCTAAAGATAATCTGATTTCCGCCGGATTTTCGGTACTGGAAGCCACCAGCGGATTACAGGCCATCGAGAAACTCAGTCAAAGCAAACCAGAGCTAGTTTTGCTAGACATTCTCATGCCAAAAATGGACGGGTTCGAAACTCTCCGCCACATGCGCTCTTTACCCCAAGGAACGCATGTTCCCATTGTGCTGCTAACTGCATTAGGAGATATGGAAACTCATCAGCGAGCCCTAGAAGCTGGAGCTGACGATCTTTTGAGCAAACCGATTCACTGTACAGAGCTGCTAATGCGCGTCCGTTCGTTATTACGGGTTAAACGGCTTAGAGATGAACTTCACAAAAGCTTGGAATTGATCCGATCCCAAAGAGATGCTCTAGTGTACGCTCAAAAACAAAAAGAAGAATTAGCCGCATTACTGGTGCACGACTTAAAAAGTCCTTTAGCCAGTATGTTGGCAGGAACCGAATTTCTTTCTCGCGATGCAGGATTATCTAAAGAAGGCGTCCATTGCGCAAATGACATACTCCAGGCAGGCAAAGCCCTACAACGGATGGTAATGAGCCTCCAAGATATAAGTCGAAGCGAAAATGGAGCGTTAATTCCTCAGCGCACTGAACTGGATCTCGGTGCTCTGATAAAGCAAATTGAAGGACAAGCTACTCCTTTAGCCGCTCATCGTAAAATTGCTATTAACACCGAGATTCAGGGTGCCCCGCGAATTCATGCTGACCGAGACTTGGTGCGTCGTATTTTAGAAAATTTGGTGGACAATGCTCTTAAATCAGCTCCTAAAGGTTCGGCCATACGATTAGAAGCCTTCAAAGGAGATGGGGTTGCGGATATTCGTATTTGCGATCAAGGTCCAGGTATACCTTCTTCGTTAAGAGAAAAAGTATTTGAAAAATATGTTCGACTTGATCAAGCCGCATCACTACATGTGAGCAATGGAGCGGGTCTCGGTTTAGCCTTTTGCCGCAAGGCAGTAGAAGCCCACTGTGGTTGGATATGGGTTGAAGAAAACCAACCCCAGGGCAGCAAATTTTGTGTGCGTCTTCCTGCCTAATTAGCAAATTCTCGGCAAGTGCTCACCTGATAACATATTGTATAGCCGACTCCCCCCGTAGCGAGTTTGCAATATCACTGGACCTGATTGCAGATGGCTAATCTCACCGACCACTGCTGCCTGGGCTCCCGAAGGAATAGCCCGCATGGCCTCAACTGCCCAATCGGCCTGTTCCCGAGGAACTACCATTACTACCTGCCCTTCACAAGCCAAATACAGGGGGTCAAGCCCCAACAACTCGCATATTCCTTTCACTGAATCACGAATAGGAAGCTGGGTCTCCTGCAGAACCACTGTTTGCTTGGCCTCGCCAGCCAGCTCGGCTAAGGCGGTAGCTATTCCACCTCGGGTAGGATCTCTCATGAATCGAGGACGCACTCCCGATTTGTACACCGCCTCTACCAGTTGAAAAACCGATCGGCAGTCGCTTTTTAGCTCTTGGGGGTCAATTCCCGAGCGCAAGGCAGCAATCACTGCCCCATGATCGCCAACCGGTCCACTTACCACCACCACATCTTTAGCCTGCACAGCTTTGGGCCCCGGAGGCGGCTCCTTGCGCAGCACTCCGATTCCGGAAGTGGATAAAAAGATTCCGTCTCCGTGGCCTCGCTCTACTACTTTAGTATCACCGGCAACAATGGAAACTCCCTCTTCCCGAGCTGCCTCACCCATGGAAAAGGCAATTGTTTCTAAATCATCTTTGCCTAACCCTTCCTCCAAAATCATGGCGACCGAAAGATAACGCGGCACTGCTCCTGCCACTGCCAAATCATTCACCGTACCGTTGACTCCCAGCGTTCCAATGTTACCCCCGGGAAACAAAAACGGCTTAACCACAAACGAATCGGTGGAAAATGCTAGCTGGCCCGATATTTCCGGGAGAAGCGCAGCGTCGCCCAAGTCTTCTCCCTGAAAAGAAAGCGAGGAGTTGGAAAAATGGCGCAAAAAAACACTTTCAATCAATTGCCGAGTTTGCTGACCGCCGCTTCCGTCGGCCATGGAAATTACTGACGATCTGTTCATTCCCAAGCACCCCGCCTTTTAACCGCGTTTATTCCACTACCGAAAATGACGGAACCGAGCATGACAGGTCCCTTCAAAAGCCACCATACAAGGGCCTATCGGATTCTGGGGATGACAAACTACTCTAAACAAAGGACATTTTTCAGGTTCGACTCGACCTAATAATACGTCACCACAACGGCAGACAGGGTGAGTGTCTTCAATAGTATAGTCAGGCTGAATAGCGAACCTTTTCTGGGCATCTATTTCTTGGTTAGATGAGTCCAACCGGCGAAAGCGCCAACCCGATAGGGGAATGGTACCAATGCCTCTCCATTTTGCATCTACTGTTTCCCAGGCTTCTTGGATTGCTTTAAGCGCTACCGGGTTGCCTTCTGGCTTTACTAAACGAGAGTAACCGTTAAATACTGGCTCGGGCCGAGCTGGGCTTGCCGATTGCTCAGCACCCTTTCGCTGACTTACACGTTGAACCAAGTACTGAATAGCTAACAGCAAATCCAGAGGCTCAAAACCCGCGGTGGCCATGGGAATCGACCAGCGCTCAGCCAGTTTTTGGTAGTCGCCCAGCCCAGTAATGGTTAACACATGGCCAGGCAATACAAATCCGTCCAGCTCCAAGTCAGCCAAACCCAGCAGTGCCTCGAGTGCAGGCAAAACTTTGCGGTGAGAACACAAAACCGAAAAATTGGCAGGCACTTTCCCCAAAATAGCCACTGCGGTAATGCAAGCGGTAGTTTCAAATCCCACCGCAAAGAACACCACTTCTCTTTTAGGGTTATCTAGTGCCAGCCTAATCGCGTCGTCCACCCCGTAAACAACCCGACAATCGCCTCCATAAGCACGCGCTTCCGCTAGGGAAAGCCGCGCCGGAACCCGAACCACGTCACCAAAGGTAGCCAGCAACACACCATGCTCCAAAGCCAGTCTCGCCGCCATATCCAAATCAGCGTTGGGGCACACACAAACTGGGCAACCTGGTCCTGCCACCAGCTTTAACCAGGACGGAAGCAAATCGCGCAAACCAAACTGACAGAGCGCATTTTCGTGGGTGCCACACACATGCATCAAACAAACGGGCCGCCCGGGAAAGCTCTGCTCAATTGATTCAAGCAAACGCTTTACAATTTCCTGATCTCGAAAACGCTCGCATAGCTCTTGCGCAGAAGGCAGGCCAGTAGAGAGCTGATCATTAAGGGGTCGAAGAGAAGTTTGCAAAGGCGCCTGTTTCCACGGAGGAAGAGAACTCACTGCTGTCCCCTCGCGAAAGCAAAAAAAGGTTAGAAAACACATGAAAAATCCCAACCATTCAGTCTTTCTACTCTTTGTATAAGATTTTGCAAGCTGAGGCAGGAATAGAACTCAAAGCAAGTCTTGTAACTGACCATGACATCGGTCAAACTACATTGAGTTTGAAATCGGTCAGAAAAATCGAATGTAAAAGAATTTAATCAACATACCAATTTAAGAATTTTGACTCGGTTTTTGCAGTCGACCTGGGAACATGAAATTGCTCGACTCAACAAACACATGAAGCATAAGAGGAGCTAACAGAAGGCTAGCTATGGGCGATAAAAAATCCGATCAATTTCCTTCCTCAATTCCTAAAACAGCTAAGTCACCAAACCCTCTTCCTGGCAATGAAAACGAAATTCCTCTCCCAGAAATAGTCGATTTGTCCCCGGAAAATCTTCCCGCCAAGGAATTGAATCCAGCGGCAACACCTTCGGTAGAGGCAATTTCTCCCGGTCTTCCTAACACAACCGCACCCACTGTACCCGGAAGCTCGTCACTCCCCAGCATTCCTTCAACTCCAGACTTGCCTTCTGGTCCCCAGGTTCCCACCACTCCTACCCCTCCCAATATTCCCTCAGTTCCAAGTATTCCTTCGTCCGCAAATATACCCCCGGTTCCCGAGGCTCTTCAGACCCAGGTTCCAAAGATTCCCCAGGTTCCAAATGTCCCTTCACTGCCCGATATGCCTACGGCTCCTGGCATGCCTGCCGGCTCCCCAG
>JBNKEI010000019.1:0-44483 GCA_050288705.1 Myxococcales bacterium | reverse complement strand
GTGATCTTCATTCGAATATGCACCCTTCAGGAACAACCGAACTAACAACTTTTTTTGGAAGCGTGGCCAGCACAGAGCCCATCAAAAAAAGCGGAAAATCAAGATTCAATGCAAACCCTTTTAAATCTTTGAAAAAAAATTGGCAGCGATTAGCTCATTTTGGTTATGAAACGAAGCGTAAGAAAGACCCTGATCGCCCTACGTCCATGGATTTATATGGTAAGCGACTAGCAGAATATGAAGAAAAACTCGCAAAAACTTTAAGCCCTAATGGTTCCATAAGCTCTAATGCTTCCATTGATGCTCAAACTCGAGAGTTGATTAATGGGCTATTACGACAAATAGGAGAAAAGACAAAAAGTTATCTTGATACGCTTAAAAATTCTCCCCCTCCTAAGCTTAACAAGACTCGCAAAGCTATTATCGAACGATCTGAAAATATATTAAAATCGATGAAACTTGTTCATCAGCGCGCGAAAAGTCTAACCGATCTGGACACCGGTCTGGACACGAATATTCTGGATGACGCAATTAAAAATAACCTACTTTTTAACCCCAAGTTATCGGCGAAAGCAGCGGAGTTGGTTGTTGATCATGCCATACTTGCCGAAATTATTGAAAAACTGAATAGCTCGAATAATAGCGCTGAAAGCATTAGCCAAATCTGGCAAGACGCCCAGAAAATGTGGGATGAATCGCTGCCTCATCTAGTCTGCCGTTCTAGGCTTTATGAAACCGATCCATTTGGCCATGCCGCTCAAACCTTTGATTGTATGCAGAACATTTTCCTAGAGAAAAATGACCTCTTATCGAGCGCAGTTAAACATGCCTTGCCAAAAAATGCTCGACCTGCAGAAACTAAATCTATATCGCAATTAAATGAATTATTTTTTGACTTGGTACACTCCATGAAACCGGGGGATAGCATTGGCTTAGAAAAATCAAAAGATGTTGGCTTTAATACCGAAACCTTCCGGTTTGTAGTCTCTGGTGCAGTGGCTGTCCTAAACAGCAATCCCCTGGTAGCCTGGATAATACCAGTTGTAGATGTTGGTAAGTTAGCTAAAGCCGATTTAGTGATATCGAAAACTGACAAAGGAATTTCCATAAAAGTCTCTGGCTTAAGCGGTAAATATGGCCAACTTGGAGCTCGAGGCGGCGCCGGTGTTGTATCTCCCCACCAAGCGGGCAAAGCCGGTACAGGCTGGGCATTTTGGGGCTATGAATTAGCTCTTAAGGCAAAAAAAACCGTTAAGAATGAACATAGTATAATCTTTAATATTGACGATCACGGGACCGGTGAAGTCGGGAACGCCCTGAACTGTATTTTCTCTGGAAAAGCCAATTTGTTCGAGCTGCTGAAACAATCTGCCAGCATAGAATTAACCAAAAAGAAGGAAAAAGAAACCAAATTTACCGTTAGTCAAGTTCTGGTAGGCGCAGCTGGGTTTACTGGGCCAGGTTATGCTAATATGCATGGTAATCCCAACATGACTCAGCCGCCAACTGGTAAGCCATTGGGGGCTCTTGTGCCAGAGCTAGTGGTGTCTGCCTCAAGCAATAGTGTAGAAGCCGAGACTAAGAGAAGCGATGGTGGATGCACCATAGAAACAACAAAAAGGCCATTTGGACTTGATGCAGTTGCAGCCAACGTCATTGGCGTCGCTGTCCTCGAGTCGGACACCGTGAACAATCCTGATGCGGTGAGTAACAATATGGGGGCCTTGAACCGTTGGGGTTTTCCTGGTGTTCTTCCAGGCATGATACTTGGCAAAAGCTGGAACAATATGGGGCCGAAGACAAAATCGGTGGCCATTGATTACTCGGAAGATGGAAGGCCTGAAAAACTTTCGGTTAATCTTGTGATTCAGTCCAACAATATAGTTTCTGAGTTTGATAAAAATGTTAAAGAAATTGTTTCTGAATATGAAAAAAATGCCAATAAACTAGGTTCTAAGTTTGATGAAAGTGCCAATAAAGAGAAGTCCATGGTTGAAAGAATCTTTAGTCAAGCTCCAGGTTTGAAAAAGGTGCTTGAGCAACTAAAAAAGCAGCCTAATCCAGTTAACGTTAGCATGGAATTAAACCCCGAGCTGCTCAAAGCTCTGCCAGAGGAGAATAAGGTACGTGAAGCACGAATGAAAGAACTCGCTAAAGATTTGAAAAATTTCCGTATAAAAGAAATAAATGTTTCCGAAACGCGTAGGCTCCCAAAGACTCTAGGTGTGCCGATTCCGCTCGTTACTCGGTCAGCTGGTGGCGCATTCAATAGAAACTCGAAACCTGGGGAGGTTAAATTTTTTTACGACAAAGAAAGCATAATAAAGCATGCCCAGTCACTCTTGATGAGTTTATGCGACTGTGACAATTATGATACTCAGGCAAAACGGGAGCGGCTGAAAAATACAATCAATCAAATAGATAATCTTGTCGAGTCTTTAAGTCAAAACGGCAATTGGTTTCATGGCAAATCTATAGAAGAAGATTATAAAAAAAAGGTGAACACGAAACGTAGCGTATTTGCCGAAAAAGTTAAAAAACTGACGCAAGAAGCAACCGACGAATCACTAAATAGTGCAATAGAGGCGTTAAGTGAATTGTCAAAAGAAATCGACAATCTAAACAAAGGCGAATTTAAACCATATGAAATATCCGAAGGTCCAGCTATTCTTACCTCGGGAGAGTTGTTTAGTCCAATTGTTGATAAAAGCGATAAAAGTACAAAAAAAATCCATAAGGCTCATAATAAAGACGATGCTAACGGTGCTCTTTTAAATGAAGTTTATCGTGCTATCAATCAATTGCGCGTTCGCACCTTATCTTCGAAAACGTGGCGGTTTGATCTGAAGAAATCCAAGCAAAAAGCTTTTAATGACATTGATGAGGTTGAGCGGATTCTAAGTGAGATGACCGCAATAAATAATGACCTTAAAGAAGCGATAATAGCCGAATTACATGTATTGGTTGGCGGTTCTCTGTTAGAAAAAACAAAACCTAAGAAAACAAATCAAAAAGCATTACAAGGAGTAGAATCAAGTCCGAACAACGAAAAATGGGACAACGTAACTAGATTGTTGGACCGGTTGGCTTGGTACCCAAATCCACGACCTTTGGAATCACTTCCGGGGGTAAATGCCGACTTGATAGCCACCCTGAAAAAAGCTGGCATCGAGAATACCGAGCAACTTTATTGCCTTTCCCGCTCTGATTTTTCGGTTTTTGATAATGAAACCAAACTGAAATTGAATGATGTACGCGAGCTAGTAGAGTTATCGGGTTTATTGCGTATGCATCGTGTAACCCCAGATTTTGCTAAACTGCTCATGAGTACCAATTACAAAAGCGTCGATAGTATAGCCGAGGCTAAACCTCATATTCTTTACCAAGCTGTAATCGATGCCATCAATAAGAATAGCAATGCTTCGTTCGAAACCAAAACCATTCCCAAAAGATTCACCGAAGAGTATGTGCAGCAGCTTGTCGCTGATGCTAAGAGGATAAACCTTACCAACATACCCGAAGACCTTAAGGGAACTGTGAATTGGCACAGGCAAAAGAGACTGTCCGATTCATTAAAAGTAGGCCCAGAATTTGCTAAATTGCTCATTAGCGCTGATTTCAAAAGCGTCAATGCTATTGCAGAGGCTGACTCCGACGGCCTTACCAAAAAAATATGGGGTGACCCGCCCCCTGAAAACACCTCCGAGCGTGAGGAGTACGAAGCTAATTCTCGGTATGCAAATGAGGTTGTGGCTACTGCTCAGGAGGTGGTACTGTCCGATTCATTAGGAATACCCTTAGATTTTGCTAAACAGCTCAAGAGCCTCGAGTTCGGAAGCGTCAATGCTATAGCAGAAGTTGACCCCCGTGATCTTCACCAAGAGTTAGACGGTGCCATTAAAAAATACCTAGAGTTAAGCAAAGCCTTCGGTAACAGTGTTAAGACCCAGCCCAAAGAATACACCCTCAAGGATATAGAGCGGCTTGTAACTACTGCTCGTAAGGCGGCAGGAATTCCTATGCCCAACAACTCCCCTGTGGATTCGCATGGGCAAGAGACGGCATCTGTAGGACAACCGATTGGCAGGGAAGAGCAAAGTTCTCAACTGGTTTCCCCAGAAATTTCGGCGCAAGCCCCAGTCGCTGCCGAAAACAGCCGAACGTTGGCCGACCGCGAGTTGCAAGCTAATAGCCGATCAATAGCTGGCGGCACGCTACCGGCCGAACAAGAGCCATCATCTTCAGATGGCGGCACGCTACCGGCCGAACAAAAGCGATCATCTTCTAGCCCACAGCTATATTGTGAGCCGCCAGTTGGTCTTGTTCGAGATCGGGCAACACCCCGTTCAAGGGATAATTATGAGCCCATATTAACAGATCTATTCGCGCGGGTCCAAAAGCAAGAGCTCTCTAAGTCTGTGGGTTACGCCGAGGGGCCCAGCAATAATCTATGGGCGTTCCGTAAGGAATCATCTCAGAACTCACCTCCTCGCCCTGTGAATGACGAGGAATTTACCAATCCATGGGCGTCTTCTCCTGTATATGACGATCAAGAGGATTATGAAGAATGGAGTAAATCCGGGCAGCAGAATTCGTTTTCTTTCGATAAGAATGAAGAAGATGAATTCACTAATCCATTTGCTGAACCAACCTACCAATCCCGACAAAACTCGCCAGTCCCCCGCCAGAATAGTTTTCGCCGCTAAAAGTTATCGCGAGTAAAACTAGCACAAAGTACTTAGTCCTCCTCGCCCTGGCCTTCAGGGTGAGTGGGATTTTGTAGGCATATGTAGACCTAAAACTAATCAGGTCGCAGTTCTTAGCCAGAACCGATTAATATCATAGAGTTACACTTATTCTTGTTGGCGCCTGCGCTCAAAACTTGAATTCCAAAACATATTTAGTTGCAGTTAAGCAATAGACAGTTTAGTGTAGTTGTAAGTAGTCGCCGACAGCGTTGAACTGGTTATTTGCAAACATGTAGCTGCACTCTACTATTGGGAGGAGCAGCATGTTATTGAGCAATAAAATGCCTTCGCCCGCCAAATGGATGAAGGCCAGGCAACAAAAGAGTAAGGCGAGCGCCTCAGATATCCAACAGGATGCTGAGGGAATGGCTGGAATAGGCCACAGCAGCTCCGGACAGGAATCAACCGGCTATCAGCAAAGCTTAGGCGCAGATAGGCGAAACGCCTTTGAAAATGCTAAAAATAGTTCCAAAAACAATCAAGAATTTTTTTCTGCTAGAGAAGCGCCTTCTAATTCCGGCAACAATCAAAGTGTAAATCAAAAAAATTTGCGACGTCCTGAAGAGTATTCAATCAAATTAACCAGTAGCAAACTGCAATCGAAGCACAACGTTTTTCACGGGAAAAGATCAGACGAATACATGGCCGTTGTAAAGCTGTTAGATGACTACCATCTAATTAGGCTGACTCCCGGAAAAAAAGAGCGGCAACAACGTGATTTGGAAAATATTTTATCTAAACTGATTGATGCTTGTAAAGTATATATTCAAAAAAAGGACCAGCATTCCAGTACCAGGGCTACCATTGAAAGTCTTTTGCATGAGGCAATTCAGGCACGTGACTCAATCGCTGGCGAAAGCGTAACGCAAGCTTCTGAAAACGCCAAAAAAAGTTCTAAAAGTGATCAGGATGTATTTTCTGAGGGTCCAGGCTCTTCTTTACTAGAAAAAATTAATGAAACGAGAGAAGATTATAGCCTTCCTCGTTTAGATGTAAATTCATATCTATATCCGGCTACTGGAGATCCGCCTTCTAATTCCGGCAATAATCAAAGTGTACACCAAAAAAAATCGCAAACGCGTCCCGAAGAGTATTCAATCAAATTAACCAGTAGCAAATTGCAATCGAAGCACAATTTTTTTAACAGGAAAAGATCAGACGAATATAGAACGATTGTAAAATTATTAGATGACTACCATCAATTTGAATTGGCTCCTGGAAAAAGAGAGCGGCAAAAACGCGAATTGGAAAATATTTTATCAAAATTGATTGATGCTTGTAAAGTATATATTCAAAAAAAGGACCAGCATTCCAGTACCAGAGCTACCATTGAAAGCCTTTTGCATGAGGCAATTCAGGCGCGTGACTCAATTGCTGGCGAAAGAGATTCTTATCTGTGTTCGGATACTGAAGAAAACTCGTCTTCGAACTCCAAAAGCAATCAAGCGGCTGCACCTAACGGTACTACGGTGGAATCTACAGCTTTCGCTTCCTTGCCTAAAAAAGGTCATTGGCTACCCGGATCGGAAGGATGTTTCTATTCGCTGGCGCAAAATGGCAGATTATTTCGATATAACCCAACTATTGATGAAGTAATTGAAACAAATCTGAGTGATGTTGATCATATCAAGCTCGGCGCAGATAAGAGTTTATATGCATGGCATAAAAATGCAATTATCGAATTAACTCAAGATGGGTCGGTATCAAAAAAAGTTATTGCAACGGAAAACGTGGGTGATTTTGCGATTTCAAGTAACAAGAGCCACTTGTTTATCCTAAATAAAAATGGCGAATTAACTTATCAAGATTTGTCAAATATTTCTAAAGACGGCGCCAAGTCTATAAATTTGTCAATGCCCAAGAATACTTCCAATCCTCGGTCTATCACCACCTCTTCCAATGGAAAAATATGGTTGTTAGATGCGAATGGAACTATTTGGCAAAGCCAAATTTATAAAACAGGAAGTAATCCGATAGTTGGGGAGTGGAAAAAAGTAGATTCGCACTCTGAACCACTGGTTAGTTTAGAAACTTTACCCGATGGTACGGTCGCGGGAAGAAATATCACCGGAGCTCTGCTATGCTATAGTCCTGCTTCAGAATCCAAAAAATCGTCGCCCTGGAAGCAAGTTTCTGTGGATTCTCTGCATCCCTTTGAGAATTTTCACGCAAATTTGCAAGCTCCAGGTAAGGCTGAAGTAATGACACTTTTTGGAAGCGTAGCCAGCAAAGAAACGAGCGGGCTCGGTTTAAAATCAAAATTTAAGACAAATCCTTTTGTTTCTTTGAAGAAAAGATACGTACAGCTTAGTCATTATGGTTGGGAAAAGAAACGTAAGAATGGTAACAATCGCGTTCCATCCATGGAATTGTATGCGGCCCAAATAGAAAACTATGAGCATAAACTAGATAAAATAACTGCTAGTGGTTTTATTAATTTCTCTGATGTTGACAAGTTAATAGGCAAATTAGGCTGGCAAACTAAAGAAAAAACCGAGAAATATCTGGAAGTGCTTAGAAATTCCGCACCGCCACCGGACGATCATACTGATGAGCTAGTTAACCAATCTAGAAAAACACTGACTCAAATGAAAGTAGTTCAGCAATTTTTGCACGGCGAAAATGACCCAATCGTGCAAAAACTAGATTGCGCAATTAAAGACGGATTGGTGGTTGTTCCCAGAATCTCGGCTGCTGCGGCTGAGCTGGTAGCCGAACATGCCATACTTGCAGAAACTATTAAAAAACTAGGTATGGGTGATAATATCGATGAGTGCTTGGCCGATGCTCAGCAAATGTTGGATGAATCGCTAGCTCACCTACTTTGTCGCTCAGAGATTGAGCAAACCGACCCCTTTGGCCATGCTGCCCGGGCGTTTGATCGCATTCAGAATATTTTTCTAGAAAGAACAGATGTTTTGTCTAGCATAGTTAGACATGTAAGTTCCAGCAACGAGGGAAAATCAGTACAAAATAAATCTATATCCGAAGTATCCTGTTTGTTCGATAAGTTAATAAACAATATGAAAACGGGAGACAGTATTACTTTGGGGAAGTCGAAAGATGTCGGTTTTAATACCGAAGTTCTTAGGCTGGTATGTACTGCGGTGGTAGCTTCGGCTAGTCATGGTCCTGTTGTTGCGTGGGCAATACCTGTTATTGATGGAGGGAAGTTGAGCAATGTTGAATTGTCAATATCAAAAACTGATAGTGGAATTTCTGTAAAAATCCTTGGGCTTAAGGGGAAATATGGCCAAGCAGGATTACGTGGCGGTGCTGGAGTGGTAGGCGTTGGCGCCGATATGGATAAGAAAGGGATAGGTTGGGGATTCACCGGTGGCGAAGTTGCTTTCAAAGTAATGCATTCTCATAAAAAGGAAGATAGTATTGTTCTTAACATTAACGACGATGGCGCCGGAAATGTTGGGCGGGCAATAACCGATATCTTTTCTGGTCGCGCTAATTTATTTGAATTATTAAAAGAATCTGCAAACACAGAATCAATAAAAAAGAAGGAAAAGGAAACCAAAGTTGCATTTGCGGGTGTCTTGATTGGTACAATGGGTACCGAGCACCCTAATTGGGACAAAATTCAAGGAGAATCAAATAAACTTCATGGACCAACTGGCAAACCATTGGTGGCGTTTGTGCCAGAGGCAATTGCAACTTTTGGAACAAATAGCGCGCAAACTGAAACCAAGCAACCCAACGGCAAATATACTAAAGAGACTACTAACCGGCCATTTGGGCCTCGAGAAATTAAAGGCAATCTTATAGGTGCTTCCGTCCTAGAAACAGATTTTATGAAGGACGGTGACGCCATAAACAAAGATGGACCAATAATAGGCCCTACGGGAAGGGCTGGTTTGCCCGCTGTTCTTCCAGGTATAGTACTTGGCAAAAGCTGGGATCGGCTAGGGCCGAAGTCGAAAACAGTTGCCATGAACTATTCAAGTGAGGGAAGGCCCGAAGATATCACGGTTAGTATGGTGATTAACTCTAATAAAATAGTTTCTGAGATCAGTAAAATTAATCGGGAAATTGACCCCCAAAAAATTTCTGAGTTTTCCAAAAACAATTATTTGGGTGACGCGACCCCCGGTTTGCCCAAGGTGCTGGAACAGCTAAAAAAACAGAGTGATTCAATCACTGTTAGTATGGAATTGAAACCAGAAGTGCTGGCGGATTTGCCTCAGGACAACGATGAGCGCGCTGCCAAAATGGAAGAGCTCGCCAAAGATTTATCAAATTTTCGTATAAAGGAAATGAATATTGCAAATGTGCGTAAGTACACAAAAGAAATAGCGCTTCCTTTCCCTGGCGTTACCCGGATAATTGGTGGAAAAGCTGAGGCAAACACTGAATCGGGAAAAGTTATTTTTCTTTACGACAAAAAGAGTGTGATTAATCGCGCCAAGTTGCTTTTGAAGACCCTCGGCAATCTTGATGCTGGCTCCTGGGGAACTCAAGACCGACAAGAGTTACTCAGAAATTTAAAAAGTCAACTAGAAAATCTTGTTGATTCTCTGGGTCTGCAAACTAATTGGATTCATGGAAAAAGTCTGGAAGAAGAATATAATGCTATATTTAAAAAATTGCGTTCAAGCTTTATGCAAAAAATCAATCCATTGCTGACGCATCGAGTAACCGATGAATCATTAAATAATGCATTTAATGCATTAAGAGAGTTATCTGATAGTATCGACCGACTACACAATGGCAAAGAAAGTAATTTTAGAAATTTTGGTTTTCATTTCGAAGGACCAGCCATTTATGTCTCGGGTAAGCTGTTTACCTCTTCTGTCGGCAAATTCAAGCAGGAAATGCTAGAGGAAGGGCATGATCATAATAATGTCGCACTAGTCGCACTACAGGAAGCTCGCGATGCAATAGAGCAATTGCGCAAGTGCAATTTATCCTCAAAAAAGTGGTTTGAAGGAGAAAAAGCCAAAGAAGAAGCTTTTAAGCATATCGACGCTGTTAAGCGGGCACTCAATAGTATGACCACCTATATAGATAAGGAGCGAAAAGAGGCGTTACTAGCCGAACTGTATTCATTGGCTTATGTCTCCCCGCAAGAAAAACTAAAAGCAAATCATGAAAAACCAAGTTTAGAAAAATTGAAAAGAAAAGAGCCAAAGCCAAAGGTAGATCTAGAAATATATGATCGTATTGTTCGCATGTTGAACGATGCTGCCCGGAATGCGAAAGATGAGCCCATGCCTGTCAGCCTAGCAACCCCTGCTTCGCAAAGATCAGAAATGGCTTCACCTGTAACCCGGCTAAGTTGGGATGAAGGGGATGAAGGGCAGGTTTCTCCCCTAGTTTCAAGTTTCCATCAGGTTTCGCCAACAAGTTCGCCTCAAGTGCCAGTGGCTGCCAAGAAATTACCAGTTCCTAGCGGGCCGCAAGAAAAAACGGTTCGAGAACCCCCTAAAACAAGGCAAAGCGGATTGGAATGGGATGACCTGTGGACGTCTGTTTGGACGTTGCCCGCAGATCAAGAGCTAAATTCTTCCCCGCCGTCTGCGCAGGACGAGGAGGAGTTCGTGAATCCGTGGGCATCTGTATAGTCTTAGTTTCAATTATACTCACAGTAAATCCCCTCTCTGTTTGGGTGAGGTCTGAGGGATTGCGAGTCGAGACTGGATTATTGATTTGTTTTTCCCTCTAGAAGTTTTTTTCTCCACTTGTTGTTTTCATAGGAATGCGCTAGCCAACTGATGGGGAGCCGTTTTCGGGTTTGAAAGCACGAGACATGGAAAACAAAAATCCGCAGAAACTTTTGCAAGTACGTGATCTAGAAATAGTTTTTGGAGTCAACCAGCGCCAGGTTCAAGCGGTACGGGGTATTTCTTTTGACATTCTGCAGGGGCAAACTGTTGGTTTAGTAGGGGAAAGCGGATCGGGAAAATCGGTTACTGCATTATCGCTGTTGCAATTGTTGCCTTATCAAGCCAGTCATCCGAAGGGAAGTATTACTTTATGGGGGGGGAATAAGCAAAAGACTGCCGACAACCAGCTGGAAAAAACCGAACTGGTAGGGGCGCCTGCTTTTACGCTCGATAAAATTCGCGGCAACCGTATTGCCATGATTTTCCAGGAGCCTTTGAGCTCGCTCAATCCTTTGCAAAGCATCGAACGCCAGATTGGCGAAGTTCTGTTTACCCACCGACGCTATTCGCGCTTGCAAGCACGACAACGGGTAGTGGAATTATTGCATTTGGTAGGGTTACCCAGTCTTACCGACCGATTGGGAGCTTTTCCGCATGAGTTGTCTGGAGGGCAGCAACAGCGAGTTATGATCGCTATGGCTTTGGCCAATGAACCTGATTTGCTTATTGCTGACGAGCCAACCACTGCGTTGGACGTTACTATTCAGGCGCAAATTCTTCATTTGTTAAAAGATTTGAATCAACGATTGGGTATGGCGTTGCTATTTATTACCCATGACTTAGAAATTGTGCGTCGCTTTGTAGAATATGTTTGTGTTATGCACGATGGACTAATTGTAGAGCAAGGGCCAACTAAAGAAATATTCAGTAATCCTCAACATTCTTATACTAAGCATTTACTAAGCTGTGCGCCTAGTGGAAATCCTCCAGCCCTTTCGCAAAATGCCCCCCAATTAATGCAGGCTAAAGACCTTAAAGTTTGGTTTCCAATAAAAAAAGGTATTATTCGCCGCACTTCTTCTTATGTCAAAGCAGTTAACGGAATTAATCTGAATATTCACGCCGGGCAGACAGTGGGAGTAGTAGGGGAAAGCGGCTCAGGAAAATCAACCCTCGGGCGAGCTTTGCTTCGTTTAGAAAAAAGTCAAGGGACCATAACTTTTGATGGCCTACCGCTACAGGAGATTACCCCCCAAGCACTGCGTTCCTTGCGCAAACATATGCAGATTGTATTCCAAGATCCTTTTGGCTCGCTAAGCCCCCGGCTCTCGGTAGGGCAAATCATCGAAGAAGGTTTGCGTATCCATCAGTCAAAAGCAACCGACCAAGAGCGCCGCCGAACTATTGCCCAAGCTCTCGAAACGGTCGAATTAGAAGGCTCAATGCAAGACCGCTACCCGCATGAATTTTCCGGAGGGCAAAGGCAACGCATTGCTATTGCTCGAGCATTAGCTTTACGGCCTAAGCTATTGATTTTAGATGAGCCGACTTCTGCCTTGGATGTTTCGGTGCAAAGTCAAATAATTAGTCTTTTACGTGAGTTGCAAAAGCGTTTTTGCTATGCCTACTTGTTTATTAGTCATGACTTACGCACAGTGCGCGCCTTGTCACACGACATATTGGTTATGCGTCAAGGAGAAGTGGTGGAGATGGGGCCTGCGGAAAAAATACTGAAAAACCCAGAGCATCCCTACACACGTTCACTAATTTCCGCAGCTTTTCATTTGGAATAGCACACCAAGCGACAAAAGCGGCGGTTCTCTTCTATATCTAAAAGCACCATTCTCTCCCCAATTTTTTGCGTAATAGATTATCCTTCTGTTAAGAGAGAAGTTTTGAGGGAACTTATTTCGCGTGTAGAGCCTCATGTCAGACAAATCGCGGGTTGTTGGAATTGATTTAGGAACCACCAATACATGCGTAGCGCATGTGCGCAATCGTATTCCCAAAGTTGTACCTACCGATCGTGGCAGCCTCATTCTTCCGTCAGTAGTAGCTCTTTCCCAAAAAGGTAACTTGCTAGTGGGCGGCGTGGCCAAAGACCAGATGGTCACCAATCCCAAGAACACCATAGTGGGAGCAAAGCGCCTAATTGGTCGAAAATTCGACTCGAAAGTAGTTCAAGCGCTTCGTAACTACTACACCTATGAAATTGTAGCTGGACCTAGCGGCGAGTCGGCGGTCAGATTGGGAGAACAGGTATATTCACTTCCACAGATTTCCAGTTTTGTGTTGGCTCACATAAAAACCATTGCCGAGCAGTTTCTTGGCGGAACGCTTCCCGATGCAGTGATCAGTGTTCCTGCTTACTATAACGACAATCAACGCCAAGCGGTCAAACTTGCCGGAACCCTTGCCGGATTCAATGTGCTGCGTATTGTGAATGAGCCCACCGCTGCCGCACTGGCCTATGGTTTTAACCGAGGATTAGAGCAGAAAATCTTAGTTTATGATTTAGGAGGAGGAACTTTCGATTTAAGCGTGCTTCAGGTGTCGGGAAACGTATTCGAGGTGGTTGCTACCGGAGGTGACACCTTTTTAGGCGGGGTCGACTTTGACAACCGCATTATTGACTACGTGCTTCAAAGCTTTTACGACGAGTACAAAATCGACCTCTCCATCAATCTCATTGCCATGCAGCGAATAAAAAATGCTGCCGAAGCTGCCAAAATTGACTTAACACTAATACCCAATGTGGTAATTGAACTTCCCTATATTGAAGAAAAAAAGGGAAAGCCAATTAATCTGCGGGTTCCACTTTCCCGGGAAAAGCTTAATGAGCTCACCTCTGACCTAGTGGCTAGAACTTTCCAAATTTGTGATCGGGTATTGGCCCAGAAAAGTTTAACTGCTTCGGAGATCGATGAAATTATTTTAGTGGGAGGACAGAGCCGGATGCCGTTGGTTCAGCAACAAATTCAGGCTCATTTTGGAAAGTCTCCTAGAAAAGGGGTTCACCCCGACGAGTGTGTGGCCTTGGGAGCGGCTTTGCTGGCTGATTCCCTTGGTCAATTGGAAGCCGTAACTTTAGTCGATGTACTTTCCATGCCCATTGGTATTGCGCTACCTAATGGGTTGTTTCGCAAAATAATTGACAAAAACAGTGCCATACCGCTGACCAAGAGTTTTCGTTTGCCTCCTCCCAAAGATGGTAGTGCTCTGATCGAGCTTAGCGTTTTTCAAGGGGAAGCTGAGCATATTGTTGATAATGAATTTTTAGGGAGTCTGCGGATTCCTGCTACTGCTGCCGGCAGAAAAATAGATTTTCAACTTAATGAAGAGTGTCTGCTTACTGTTTGTGTGGAGCTGGCTTCTGGCTTAAAGCGGCTTGAACTGGCAACTCGGGACACTCCTCCGGAGCTAAAAAAGGCTCTGGAGGAGGAAGCAAAACGGAAATTAGAAGAAGCACGGTCTGCTCCTTCTTCTGATACTAAGAAAGGTAGTTTCTTTTCTTCCTTTCGACGGCTCTGGAGTGGTAGCTGAGATATTTGAGATTGGCTCAAGGAGTCGTCAATGCCTTTTTTTCCTTCAAAAGAGTGGTGTGAAGCTTTGGCTGCTGCTTTACGTAGCACTCCCGATTTTGCGCAGGCAGCCCAGGGTTGGAAGGGAGACTTTGCCGCAGTAGTTTTGGCAGAGCCGCCTCTTTGGAATCGTACGTTTTGCGTGTACGCCAAGCCAGAACACGGCTTTCTGGAAAGACTCTGGACCGGAGAGCGTGTCGAGGAACTGCCGGCCCAATATCCTGCATATATGGCCCAAGCTTCTTATTCGGTTTGGAAGGGTTTGATTTTGGGTCAAATTGACCCGGTAGAAGCGGTAATAAGAAAAGATTTGGAAATCCAGGGAAATTTGCAGCCAATTATCGAGCGGGCACAGTTTAGCAAATTGCTAAAAAAAGCCATTGGGCAAGTTCCTACTGAATTTGTAAAAGATGCACCCCCTGTTTCCGATGGAAAGGCGATTTTTGCAATGGATGAGTGGAAGAATCAAACAATGGGATGGATTGAAAAAATTATTGAGCAAATGCTCTCAGATGACAGACGAGCGGTCAAGGTGGCCGAAGCGGTGAGCGTTGTAAACCGTGGCCGTAGCAGTTTGGAGCAAATTCAGGAAAACTTGGTGCGAATGCTCGGGATTGCTAGCAAGCGCGAAGTTCGAGAAATCGGAAATCGTGCAGCCTCGCTGAAACGCCGTTTAAAAAATTTGTCCGAAACTATTTCACGATAGCCAATTGCAAACCCGCGGCGAATGGGGTTTGGGGCGAGAGCCCCGAGTAGAGCGACGGCGAGCTTTGCTCGCCTTAAGCAGAAAATTTGGATTTTGCAATTGCCTCAAGAGAGTAAAGACCATGTTGTTGGAAGCTGGTAAAGAGCAATTCCTATTGTTTTTGCGAACCGAGCGGTCTTTGGCAACCAATACGTTGGAAGCTTATTCTCGCGATCTCAATGACTATCTACAAACTCTAGCCAGTGACCAAGTGATCAGTGCTCAGCAGGTTAAACCTGAGCATATTGAAGGTCATCTAGCTAAGTTACATCACAAAGGTCTTTCTGCTCGGTCCCAAGCTCGTCATTTAGCAGCCATTCGGGGGTTTCATCGGTTTTTACTGCGAGAACAAGAATTGGAAGGCGATCCTACCGAAAATTTAGAAACTGGCCGTATTCGCAAGAAATTGCCGGTATACCTCACAATAGAAGAGGTGGAACGCCTGTTAGCAGCCCCTGATTGTCGCCAGGTAGCAGGTTTACGCGATCGGGCAATTCTAGAAGTGCTTTATGCCACCGGTTTGCGGGTCTCCGAGTTGTGTGGACTTACCCTGGACGATTTGAACTTGCGGGATGGATTTTTGATTACTCGGGGAAAAGGAGGAAAAGAAAGAATAATTCCTCTGGGAGAACACGCTAAACTTTGGATTGAGCGCTGGATGGAAGAAGGGCGGTTTGAGGTTTTAAAAAAGAGAAACTCGCGGGCGCTTTTTCCCGGTCCTCGGGGAAGTGCTCTTACTAGGCAGGCTGTTTTTCAGCGAATCTCCGCCTACGCGGTGGCTGTGGGTATTAATAAACCTCTTTCTCCTCATAAACTTCGCCATAGTTTTGCAACTCACTTGCTTGCTGGGGGAGCAGATCTGCGATCGGTTCAGTCTCTTCTCGGACATGCTGACCTATGTACCACTCAAGTGTACACACACGTCGACAGATCGCATATACGAGAAGTGTACGACAAAGCTCATCCTCGTGCGTGAACTCGATTGCGGGTAATCCATGTTAGGAAGCCCTTCGAGCATCGGCTAATGCGTGTTATCTTGCGCCGTCCATGTCGAATCAAAAAGGAAAATCCATCGGCAATCAGCAACGGGGTGATGCCTTGCGGGAAAAAGGCTGGTCGGAGAGCGATCCAGCCATCGGCCCCGCTGCAGCCTTTCGTGTTGCCTTGCCTACTTTTGAAGGTCCACTCGACTTATTGCTTCACCTAATCCGTGAGCATCGAATTGATATTTTCGACATCCCCATTGCGCTGATTACCGAAAAGTACTGGGAAGCCATCAAGGAGATGAAGAAGCTTAACCTAGATATCGCTGGAGAATTCATTCTTATGGCGGCAACATTGGCGCACATCAAGTCGCGCATGTTGCTTCCAACTCCCGATCCCCAACCTGCTGAGGAAGAACAAGCAGGCGATCCCCGGGAAGAATTAGTTCGTAGGCTGCTGGAATACCAAAAATACAAGGCTGCTGCTGAAGATTTAGGTAGGCAAGACGTATTAAATCGCAATGTGTTTACACGGCGAGTGCAGTTAGAAGCTATTCCTATTCCCGAAAACGAAGTGGCACTGGTAGAAGTATCGGTTTTCAAACTAGTGCAAGCTTTGGACGATATTTCTCGCAACGAAGAGAAGGTGGCCCCGCATAAAGTAGTAGTTGATTCCATTAATCTTGGCGAAGCCATTCATTCATTGCTAGATAAACTTCGGCAAAAAACCAACACTACTTTATTGACCGTCCTTCAAGGTTCTCCCGAGAGGCAAAAGATTGTAGTGACTTTTCTAGCGCTTTTAGAAATGTGTAAGCTTGGCATAATTCGTATTTCCCAAAGCGAGGGGCAAAACGACATCCAAGTTTCATTGCGCGATGAAAAAGCTTTGGATAGCGCTAGCATTCGCGACGATTACCGATAGGAGCCTAAAAGTTGAGTGAAGAGCCAAGTGAAGAAGTAAAAGCAGAACAAGTCAGCGAGGTTGCAGTAGAGCAGCTAGAAGAAGGGGAGTTAGAAACCTCCTTTGAAAAACTAGCTACCAAGGCCAAGCGGCTATCGCTTGATCGGGTACGTACCATTATTGAGTCATTGCTTTTCGTCGCTGATAAACCGCTCTCTGTAGAAACCATACGTAACCACACGGGGATCGAATCGACTATTCTTCAAGAACAGCTTGAGTTTCTGCAAGGGCATTATAGAGACGGCATTTGCGGAATTGTGCTTCATCAAGTTGGTGGAGGTTGGCAGTTTCGTACTTGTCCGAGTACGGCAGAGTATGTGCAGCGGCATTTGCGTGTTAAACCACAACGATTAACAAGGGCGGCACTAGAATCATTAGCCATAATTGCTTATCGGCAACCAGTTACCCGTCCAGAAATTGAAGATATTCGTGGAGTAGATTCGGGCGCAGTTATTAAGGCCCTACTTGATAGGAAACTTATTAAAATTGTAGGAAAAAAGGAAGAAATCGGTCGGCCATTACTCTATGGTACTACACCGGAATTTTTGGAATTTTTTAACCTAGGCGATCTTTCCGGCTTGCCTACTTTGCGAGAATTTCAGGAACTTTCTGCAGATAGCCAAAAAATCGTGGAAAAGGAAACTGGAGAAGCCGCCCCTCAAAGCTCTGAAGGTTTAGTAGAGGCTTTACGAGATAATAAGCTTGAGGAAAAGCTAAAAGAAACTCATGCCGAAGCAGACGCGGCTTTGGAAGACCTAGAAACTGCTATGGCGGAATCAGAAGTTAAGGTTAAACAGACAACTAAAGTTTTGAATCCCGAAACTGACCAGCCGGTAGAAAGCGGATCATAAGAAAGAACCAATGGAAATTCGTCTTCACAAAGTATTAGCCCAAGCAGGCTTGGCATCACGAAGAAAAGCAGAAACTTGGATTGAAGAAGGTAGGGTAGAAGTCAATGGTCAAATAGTACGCGCACTAGGATCGAAGGTCGATCCTCACCGCGATCTGATTAGGGTAGACGGTAAGTTACTCTGCGAACCGGAACGTAAGGTCTATTATGTTCTTAATAAACCACCTGGGGTAGTGACCACCTTTTTTGACCCCCAAGGTCGACCTACCATTAAGAACTGTTTAGAAGGCATAAAAGAGCGTGTGTTTGCAGTAGGACGACTAGATTGGGATGCGGAAGGTGCGCTGATTATAACTAATGACGGTAAATTAGCTAATCGACTCATGCATCCGCGTTATCAAGCCAGCCGAACCTATTTGGCCAAAGTAAAGGGCCAGCCTGATGATGCCACTATCGAAAAACTGCGTGGCGGCATTTTACTAGAAGATGGTTTTGCCAAACCAAACGACGTGCAAATAGAGCAGCGAACCGATAAAAATGTTTGGTTACGTCTAGTGCTATCGGAAGGTCGGCCTCATTTAGTAAAACGACTATGTGCTTCCATAGGACACCCGGTAGTGCGGCTATTTCGCCCTTTATATGCAGGTATTGGCGTCGAAGGTCTGGCCCTAGGAAAGTATCGCTCTCTACACCCGACAGAAGTGGAAAGGTTGCAGCATATGGAAAGCGTTTCTGCTTTCAAAGAACCTACTGCTCTGCGTATGCCACCGCGCCGTCATCGCCAAGTTTTTAATCAAGCAGAAAAGATGATACCAAAGCGAGAAAGAAAGCCTAACCAACCAGTAACTAATCGTCGTAAACAGAAAACAAAACGATAGGCTTCCTATGAAAGTTGCATTGGTGCATGACTGGTTGGTGGGAATGAGAGGGGGAGAAAGAGTGCTAGAGTCTTTTTGCGAGCTCTTTCCCCAAGCAGATTTGTATACTTTGGTGCACGCCCCTCAAGCTTGTTCTGCTTCTATTGAGCGGATGAGTATTCATACTAGCTTCATTAATGGGCTTCCTTGGGCGAAAGAGCGCTATCGGCATTATTTGGCGCTTTTTCCTCATGCTATCGAGTCATTTAACTTCAATGGGTATGATCTAGTTCTTTCTTCTTCCCACTGCGTAGCTAAGGGGGTCATCACTTCTCCTCAGACCTTGCATATTAGCTATGTCCATACCCCTATGCGTTACCTCTGGGACCAGTATGGAGACTATTTTGGAAAAGAAAAAGCAGGAACGATTACTCGGGTAGGAGCTCGAATTTGTTCAACGTTTTTACGAACTTGGGACGAAGCCTCCGCGCAGCGAGTAGATTTATATTTGGCTAACAGCTCTTACGTGGCATCGCGCATAAGAAAACGATATGGGCGCAGAAGCCTGGTGGTTCCACCACCTGTTGATATTTCGCGTTTTACCGTTTCCGAAGCAGAGGAGGTCGAAGATTTTTACCTCATGGTTACTGCTTTTGCGCCTTATAAAAAAGTAGAAATCGCTATCGAAGCATTTAGACGACTGAACCGTCCTCTACGAATAGTGGGGGGAGGTCAAGAACGCAGGCGTATAGAAGGGCTAGTGGGAGGATCAGTCCAATTGTTAGGTTCTCTAAATGATGCGGAAGTGGCAAACTTGTACAAAAAATGTCGCGCCCTAATTTTTCCCGGAGAAGAAGACGCTGGTATCACCCCCTTGGAAGCTCAAGCATGTGGACGTCCAGTAATCGCGCTAGGCAAAGGGGGAGCGCTGGAAACAGTAGTTGGTTTGAACAGCGGACAAGCCTCGCCAACCGGTGTTTTCTTTTCAGAGCCTACGGTAGAGCTTCTTAAATTGGCTGTAGATAAATTCGAGCAAGAATCACACCGATTTGACCCTTTAGCCGCAAGAAAAAATGCCGAACGTTTTGACAAAAAACATTTCCAAGGTCGTATCATGGACATCGTGGAAAAAGCCCAAAGTAAACATCAAGAGGAAATCAATTTATCAACCATTTCCAGAAATAAGTTCAGGCCAGAAGACTCATTTTTCGAAAATGAGTAGAAAGCCCCGTTGAAAAAAGCATTAATAGGAAAGTTTACTATGTTTCGGTTGCTTCGGAAAATGGCGCCTCTTTTTTTACTAATCGATATCTCCTTGGTAATAGGGGCGCTTAGGACTGCCGAATGGCTGCGTAATTATCTGGGACTAGGAATGGAACTTGCCAAAAAAACCACTTGGCTTTCTTTGCCGGTCTATGCGGCGGCAATAGGATCATGGCTAGTGGCTTTTTTTGTGGCAGGATTACATCAGCCTTCATCGAGGTGCGAAGGAATAGAGTGGAAAAAAATTCCTATTTCGGTGTTTTTGGGAGCTCTTTTATTTTTTAGCGTTCTTTTCTTTTTGAAAGTATATGATTTTTCGCGACTCATGGTCGCCTATTTCTTAGCGGTCAGTCAAATTTTAATTTTTTCGCGGATGGTTTTAACGACTCTAGTAGTCAAAAACATTTCCAAACCATTTGCTCGCAAGGTATTGCTTATCGCAGGGGGAGATATTGGGCGAGAAGTTGCTCTTCGTTTGCAGAATGCGCCAGGAATGAATTTAGTAGAATGCATAACCGTTAATTCCGATAATTTGCCAAGGTTAGCAAACCCCTCGGAGATGGAAGAACTAGCACAGGTCTCCCAGGCTGTGTGCCAACATCAAATAAATGATGTGTTTGTAGCGCTGCCTGCTGAGCAGCACGCTTTAGTTGAAGAGATTATTCTGGGACTACAGTCCAATCCTGTGCGTATTCATTTTGTGCCCGATGTTTTGGAGCTGACCATGGTCAGAGCCAAGGTCGAAGACTTCTTTGGAATTCCAGTGGTAGGGCTGCGCGAGCCTCCCTTGGATACGGTAGGCCGAATCGCTAAACGAATATTTGATTTGGTAGTGGGAGGAGCGCTAACGGTAATGGCAGCCCCGGTATTGGGAATTTGTGCCCTTGCGGTAAAATACCAAGATGGTGGTCCAGTCTTTTTTTGTCAGAAACGAATTGGTGAAAATGGACAGCCATTCAATATTCTCAAATTTCGTTCCATGGTGGTCAATGCTGAAGAAAAGCTAAAAGAGCTAGGAATTAGTTTCCAAAGTCTTTCTCAAGATAACCCAGTATTCAAGATTCGAAATGATCCGCGAGTCACCAAGGTAGGTCGCTTTTTGCGTAGATGGAGTTTGGATGAGCTTCCGCAATTATTGAATGTAATGAAGGGGGATATGAGTTTAGTAGGGCCAAGACCCGAAGAAGTTGGGGTTGTAGCCCAATACAGCATGGCGCATCGTCATCGCTTGGCAATAAAGCCAGGAATCACCGGTCCGATGCAGGTCAATGGGAGAGGAGATCTTCCGCTAAAACAGAGGATTCATCTGGAGCTAGCCTATATAGAAAGCTGGACTTTGTGGAACGACATCAAGATTTTAATTAAAACCATTCCCGTAGTTATTTGGGGCAAGGGTGCTTACTGAGCCAATTAAGAGTGAAATGAATAACAAATTAGACGTTGCCATCGATATAGCAAGTAAGAAGCTTTCCCAAGGTGGAATAGTTATCTACCCTACGGAAACATTTTATGGACTGGGAGCATTATTGAATCACCCCCAGGCAGTAGCCAGACTTGCCGCATTGAAAGGGCGTGTGGCAGGCAAGCCCATGCCGGTTATTGCCGGCGATGAATCTTCTGCGCGTTCTTTGTGGTCGAAAATACCGCCGAAAGCAGAAATATTTCTTCGTCGCTTTTGGCCTGGTCCTCTGACCATAATTCTTCCCTCTCGCCCTGGTCTGCCGTTTGAAGTAGCGCCAAAAGGGGAAGTGGGGGTGCGAGTGTCGTCACATCCAGTAGCGTGCAAATTGGCCTGCATAGCAGGACCCTTGGTAGCAACTAGTGCAAATTTTTCTAGAGGCAATGAATGCACATTGGTTTCGCAAATTGACGATGAGCTGGTGCGTCAAGTCGAGGCAGTAGTAGATGGTGGTGAGACTACTGGTGGACGGCCTTCTACTGTACTATCATTTCCGGAAGGGGTCCCCACAATTGTGCGCGAGGGAGCAATTCAGAAAGCATTGATTGACGCCTGTCAAAATTAATTTCAAACTTCGCCAAGGCTACTACTGCTAGATAGAGCCCACGGGAGAATTGCCGACATATATGAATGAGAGCGCCCAGAGGGAGCTCCCTCTGCCCCCTGGAGTAGTACTGAATAATGACGAAACTCTTGACGGAATTAGTCAGGGTGAAATCCTGCTGATTCAGCGGCGCAAGGGGTATCGATTCTCCATCGATGCTTTGTTGCTTGCTGATTTTGCGGGCTATCCTCGTGGAAAAGTTGTGGAATTGGGCTCTGGTTGCGGGGTGGTAGGGCTTATTCTCGCCACAAGGGGAACCGCCTCAATTGTAGGAGTAGAGTTGCAGCACTCCCTTTCCGAGCTAGCTCTACGTAACGTTGTTCTTAATAGAAAAGAAGCACAAGTACACATTATACAGGCCGACCTAAGAAAGCTTCAGGGGGTATTAGAACCGGGCATATTTGATTTGGTAATTTCCAATCCACCATATATACCGATGGGAGCAGGATACATTAATCCCGATCATGAGCGAGCTATTGCCCGACATGAAGTTGCTTGCTCACTGGAAGACTTGGTGGGAGCGGCACGCTATCTTTTAAGGAAGGGGGGCGTTTTTAAAGTGATTTTTCCTGCAGGGCGCTTCTTGGAATTGGTAGAAGCGCTTTCCTTGGCGGGACTGGTTTCTCGCAGAGCACGTTTTGTGCACTCGCTGCCTAATCGTCCCGCTAAAATGGTCCTTTTAGAATCTACCAAAGGAGCGGGGTCGAACTTGGAAATTATGCCTCCCCTCTATTTATTTGATGAGTCGAGATCTCCTAAACAATGTTTATCTCCAATTGTGGAGTAGCGATTTAGTGCGTGGCTGGTTATGCTGGATTCTTTTTATTTTTCTTTTTAAGAGCGCAGCGTTTGCGGAGGAAACTATTCGCATCGCTATTGTAGAGAAAGCACAAAAAATTACTTTGTCAGGCTCCGGGTTAGAAGTTCGCAATCTTCACTCAACAGGCAAATACGTTACGGTTCCCGGAGAACGTTCAGTGGTATATCTTTCGTCTCGGGGGATGATGCTGGATGGGAATTTGGTAGATGGAGGGCAGGGGGTCAAATTCCGGTCTCAAGGTTTTGTTCGCGTAGCTGAAAAGCCAGTAAGAGGCCAGATTGAAATTCGTCAAGACAAAAAAGGTCTTGCCGCCATTAATATACTCCCTTTAGAGGCATACTTGATGGCAGTGCTGGGATCGGAAATGCCTCATAGTTTTCCCTTAGAAGCATTAAAAGCGCAGGCAGTAGCTTCACGCACCTATGCTTTGCGTCGCAAAATCGACTCCTGGGGAAAACCCTACCATTTGGGTGCTACCGTATTACATCAGGTATACGGAGGAGCGGCTGCTGAAGATGAACGAACGCGCGAAGTGGTGTATTCGACCCGTGGCCAAGTTCTTACTTGGAAAATGGAGCCGATTGAAGCCTATTTTCACTCTAATTGTGGAGGACATACCGAGAATGGAAAGGATGCACTAGGTCGACCTCTTCCCTATTTAAAATCAGTTTCTTGTAATTGCAGGCAACGAGTAAAAAGCGATTGGAGAATCCAATTAAGTTCAAAGGATTTGAACAAATTAGCAAAAGGGGTCAAAAAAATACAGGTAGTCGAAAGGACAATAACTGGACGCGCCAAACGCGTAAGCCTTCGCTCCCTGAGAGCTAGTAAAGTAGTAAGTGCAGTGGATCTGCGGAGGATTGTTGGTTATAGCAGAATCAAAAGCCTTGATTTTCGGGTTGAAGGTAATGGGCATTCTTTGATTTTATCAGGAAAGGGATTTGGACATGGAGCCGGACTTTGCCAATGGGGGGCCAAAGCTTATGCTGAAAAAGGGTGGGATTATGTAAACATTTTAAAGCATTACTATAACGGGGCTAAATTAGTGAAAATGTACTGAGCGAAGTTACTTGTGGGTGCATTATTCATTTCATAATGGAAGCAAATTAAAGCAATGGGATTTAATTAATGAATATTGCCAAATCGCAGCTATGGAAAACCTTGCTGGAAGAAGCCGAAAAAGAGGGGCAAGCTGAACCGGTCTTAAAAGGAATATTCGATAGCGCCATTTGCCATCATCGTTCTTTTGAAAATGCTCTCAGCTACCATCTTAGTTCTAAATTGGCTTGCTCTTGCGTGCATTGGACCGCAATTCTAAGCACTATGATGAGCGCTCATCAGGCCGATAGCACCATCGCCGACGCGGCAGTGGCCGACCTTCAGGCAGTAAGAGAAAGAGATCCTGCTTGCATAAACTACCTTACTCCCTTTCTATTTTTTAAAGGATATCAGGCTATTCAGAGTTTTCGTGTTGCGCATTACCTGTGGAATAGCCAGCGAAAAATGCTAGCGCTGTATTTTCAGAGTCGCATTTCGGAAATATTTGGTGTAGATATCCATCCAGCAGCGAAAATCGGTTCTGGTATTCTAATTGACCACGCTACCAGTGTGGTAATTGGCGAAACTGCGGTAATTGAAGATGACGTAACAATTTTTCATGAAGTCACTTTGGGAGGTACGGGAAAAGAAACCGGAGACCGCCATCCAAAGGTTCGCCGAGGTGTTTTAATAAGTGCAGGAGCCAAATTATTTGGAAATATCGAGATCGGTAAAGGTGCTAAGGTAGGGGGAGGTAGCGTGGTGTTGCGCGAAGTTGCTCCACACACCACGGTAGCGGGAGTTCCTGCTCGGCCAGTAGGAAAACCGCGGGAAGAGCAACCGGCCAAGGCCATGGATCAGCAGATAGAGGAAGAGCATTGATAGGTAGAGTAGAAACTGTCCCAAAAAACGCGGATTGCTGGTATAGGAGGGGAGCTATGGCTCAAACAATCCGCGTAGTGCGTTCTCGTCGATTTGGTTCCTATTCGATTGTCCGAAAACTCGGAGAAGGCGGGATGGCAACTGTCTATCTTGCTGAAACAGTGAACGAACGAGGAGAACTGCTGCCTGTAGCCATTAAATTTATGAAACCGTCAGCTCTGGGAGGAGTGACTGGAGTAGACCCTGCCGATTTGTTTGCTACTGAAGGCGATGTAATGGGATTGTTGCGTCATCCCAATTTGGTGGAATTGTACGAGGTTGGAAAGACCGGAGATGCTCTTTTTCTTGCAATGGAATATTGCCCGGGTGGCGATTTGGAAGGATTGTTAGCAGCGCTGCGCTGGCAAGACAAAAAAATTCCCCATCCACTCGCTTTGCAGATTGGTATAGAGCTTTTGAAGGCCCTGGCTACTGTTCATAGAGCGCAAGGAGTACGCGGTACCTCTTTAGAACTAGTTCATGGCGACATCAATCCCAGCAATATTTTTCTCTCTATCGAACAAAGTTGTGTGAAGCTAGGCGACTTTGGGGTCGCTTCTAGTTGCACCCTGGGAGGTGGACTGCCCAAAGGTATTGCTGCTGGAAAGCTTCACTATCTTTCTCCCGAGCAGACGCAATGCAAAGCGCCTACCGCAGCTTCCGATCTTTTCGCTGTGGGAGTGGTAATGTACGAAATGCTGGTGGGAAGACGTCCTTTTATAGGCTCCAGCGAGCCAGAAATTCTGGAACGAATTGGCGCGTCCAGGTTTGATCCACCCGATCTTCCCCCGTTGTTCGACGGATTTTTTGAAAAAGCATTAGCCAAAAACCCAAAAAGTAGATTTTCCAGTGCCGGAACATTTGCCGCAGAGTTGCTGAGAATTCAGGTAGACGGTGGTCTCCAAGAAATCCCTGGTGAGTTAGGGGGATTAATCCAAGAAGCGCTCCAAGTTCTTGCCTAGTGGCAAGGTTGGGAACAATGCGTGGGAGATAATAGCCAAGTGAAAAAAAAGGTGACTCCTGTCAAGTCATGTCCCGACGTGATCAGTCCGTCACTTCCAAAAATGGAAGAAGCGGTACGCGATTTTTTGGAAGGCATGGGGGTGCGATGGGAGGACCATCCTGATTTAGTCCGTACACCACAGACGGTAGCTCGTGCTTGGGCAGAAGAATTCCTTCAAGGCTACCAAACCACTCCTCACTCTGTTCTTGCCTCGCGTCTTCCGTTTTGTTCTTCTCAATCGGACATTGGGTTAGTGGTTTTTTCCCAACTTGCATTTCAAAGCGTATGCCCGCACCATCTTCTTCCCTATGGCGGTATTGTCCACGTCTCTTATTTACCTGCTAGCGAAGTAGTTGGGTTTGGTCAAATCATTGATTTGGTGAACTGCTTAAGCCGTCGATTAGTTTTACAAGAAGATTTGGCCCGAAACATTGCCAATGCCTTGGTAGATGATTTGGAAGCTACCGCTGCGGGAGTAGTGATGAGTGCTCAGCCTTCTTGTGTAACGTTGCGGGGAGGGCGCAACCAAGGAATAAAAACCACAGTAGAAGCGTGGGCAGGCTCAATGAATACCGATTGCGAACTAAGAGCAAGGTTTTTATCGGCAATTCAATCGAGCTGCAAATAATGAAACAACAACTGAGGCCATTGCAAAACCCCAATTTTCCGCTTTGGGCAAGCAATGCTTGCCGTCACTCTACTCGGGGCTCTCGTCTCAAACCCCATTTGCCGGCGGGTTTTACAATTGGCTAAATTAACATTATTCATACGGGCATTAGAGGAGAGTTTAGGACCCGCTAATGTCATGGTTGACGCTAGTGGGTTTTCCGATTACTCCCGCGACGAATCTGAGGTCGGAATCTTTTCGCCCCAGGTGGTTTGTTTTGCGCATTCGGCAATTGACGTACAAAATGTTTTGCGCATTTGTAGTCAGTTTCAGGTTCCTGTTACCCCGTGCGGAGCGCGAACGGGGAAAAGTGGTGGTTCTCTTCCTATTAAGCAGGGGGTTGTACTTTCCACCGAAAAAATGAATCGCTTAAAAGAAATCTCCGCTTCCGAAATGGTGGCGGTGGTTGAGCCAGGGATTATAACCGGCGATTTCATGAAATTAGTGGAGCAATATGGCCTTTTTTATCCCCCTGATCCCAGTAGCTTGGAAACCTGCACTTTAGGAGGAAATGTTGCCGAGAATGCGGGGGGGGCTCGGGCATTGAAGTACGGAGTTACTCGCGATTACGTCCTCGGGTTAGAAGTAGTAATTCCCACTGGGGAAATTTTGCGGGTTGGGCATAGAACAATCAAAGGGGTTGCTGGTTACGACCTAACCAGCCTGTTAGTGGGTTCCGAAGGCACGCTGGGTGTAATAACCGAAATCATAATTCAACTTATTCCTTTGCCACGCGCGGTAATTACCGGGTTACTGGCGTTTTCGACATTGGACGGCGCTGCGCATGCAGTAAACAGCATTTTGAAAGCCGGGGTTTTGCCGCGTACTTTAGAGCTATTCGATCATACTGTCTTGCAGGTCGCGCAGTCCGAGGGGTTAAGAGTTTCTCAAGAAACCACTGCTGCCTTGTTGGTGGAAGTAGATGGAAATGACCAAGAATCTCTACTAATAGAAATGGAGCATTTAGTAGATGCGTGTCAGGCTCATGGGCTAATAGATTCCCAAGTAGCGATGAACGAAGCGCAACGCCGGCAACTATGGCATTATCGCCGACAAATATCGCCAGCATTACGCCGTATAAAACCTTACAAAATAGGTGAAGATATAGTCGTTCCTCGTGATCGTATTGCTACCATGATTGAGCGGGTTCACGAATTAGGAAAACGCTATGGCTTAATAACAGCTACTTTCGGGCATGCAGGAGACGGTAATTTACATTCCAATTTTTTGTACGATAAAGGACAGCAAGAATTGGCTCAGTCTGCAGTAAAAGAAATGATGACCATTTGCCTAGACATGGGAGGCAGTATTACTGGAGAGCATGGAATTGGCATTGCTAAGCGTGAATTTTTACCGCTGGAGCAAAAAACCGAACTAATTGAAATTCAAAAAAAAATAAAAACTTTGTTTGATCCTTTAGGGATTCTTAATCCCGGCAAAATTTTTTAATAGACTAAAAAGTCAATGTTCAATACTGATTTTATTGGGTATTGGTTGGCCGGCCCTCGCAACTACTCTTACTATGCTCTGTGGAGTCAGGCTTAAGCCATCGCCTCGTGGTTCGGTGCCTACTACCGAAATCACCTCTCCTCGTGCCAGTCGAGAAAAAACTGCATTACTTGCGGTTATGTGTTTTTCCTGAAGCGAAAGTCCTATCCGCCCATTTTTGCCACAACCAATAAAGCGTTGACGACCTTTGGAAGCCAGGGGCTCGGAAACAATTCGAAAAATTTCCTCGGGGTGGGCAGGAATAGTGCTTTCTTTAGGTGCTACCCAGAAATAGGTCATTTTGAGTGCTTCTTTATGTAATCCGGCCGCCTTGGCAATGGTTTGAATTAACAAAGGAGGGTTCCAATTGCGCTCAGCATGGCACCAGTCACTTTCTTTATCCAAAGCTGGGCAGGGGCCAGAAAAAAGACAGGGGCTACGAAAGGAATACCCCCGAGCCACTAGCAAGTCGCGTACTTGCAAAAGAGAGCGGGAAGTTTCTCTCAGAGCAGGTTCAATTAGTAACAAGGAGCCATTGGCTTTCAAGGAAGAGAAAACCTGTTCGATTAGTTGTGTTCGTCGCTCAGTGGCATCTATAGCGTTAGGCCAAAGTTCGTTTAATAAATGCCCCATGGTTATTAAGTTATAAGAACCGGTCGGAATACTATCGTGCTGCGGATTCCAAGTGCGCAAAGCAATGGCTTCTCCTGCTTCACCAGCCAATTGGCGCAACCAAGCCAAAGCGGAAGAACTACGATCAGCGGCAGTTACCGCAGCGGCCTTGGCATCAAGACAAGCAAAAGAAACTGGGCCTGGTCCAGCTCCTAAATCGAGAACATTTCCTAACCCACCGGGAGCTTCATTTAGAGCCAAGCGTGCCTGGGCGTAAGACACGGGCCAATAGAAAAGAAGATACCCTCCCAAAAGTTGAGGGTCGTCCATATAACGCGCGCCGGCAAGTTGGCGATTTCTGGTTAATCCCCGAGAAAGAATGCGCACCGCGGAAGCAACTTCTTGTAATTCCGAAGGCAAAAGCCTATCGGAAGGTCCGTTTTTAAGCTTTCGGACTCGTCTCCATACGGCTATGAGTCGAGGAATCCACTTTTTTAGATCGCGTTCCATCGCGTTCCATGAGTCTAATGCTTTGAAGCCAGAGGCCGTCCGTGCCCGTGGCGAATATCCTTGCCTTTAACCATAAACACTACATCTTCCGCCAAATTAGTGGCATGGTCGCCTATTCGTTCTAAATATTTGGCGATTGACTGAATACGGGTTACTTGGAATACGAATTCAGGTTGTTGTACCATGTGGGTAAGCAATTCTTGAAAAATCTCTCCATAAAAAGTGTCGACTTGCGAGTCACGAGATATAACCCGCTGAGCGCGGTCTGCGTCTTGAGCAACAAAAGCATCGAGTGCCTCTCGCAGCATGGTTTGCACTGCTTCTGCCATTTTAGGAAGAATTACATAAGGCTTAATTTGTGGCTCTTGATTAAGCTCTAATGCTCGCTCGCAAATATTTACTGCCAGGTCGCCAATTCGCTCTAAGTCGGTAACCAGCTTCATAGACACGGTAAGAAACCGAAGGTCGGAGGCCACTGGTTGGCGTCTCGCCAAAATAGTCATGCAGCGCTCGTCAATTTCTACTTCCAGCTCATCGATGCGATCGTCGAGGGGAATTGTTTGGCGCGCCAAGTTGCTGTCTCTTTCCGCAAGAGCACGAATACTATCTCGTAACAGTTCTTCTACGTGGGCTCCCATTAACAATACTTGCTCTCGCAGTTGCTTCAATTCGGCTTCGAATTCTCGATCGGTGTGTTGGCGCGGCATTGATTCCTCAAGAAGGCAGACGTTCACGACTTCTCGGCATGGCAAACAGTTTCCGGTGAATGTCAAAACAAAACACCTGGGCTTATCCAAATCTGCCGGTGATATAGTCTTCAGTACGTTGGCTGGCTGGCTGGGTAAACAAAATACTAGTAGGAGCATACTCTACTAGTTCGCCCATGTAGAAGAAGGCAGTGAAATCGGCTACCCGAGCTGCCTGCTGCATATTATGAGTTACTACGACCACGGTATAGCGGTCTCTGAGTTCATGAATAAGCTCTTCTACCCGGGCAGTAGCAATAGGATCTAAGGCCGAGCAAGGTTCGTCCATAAGAATAACGTCCGGTTCTAATGCTAGGCAACGGGCAATACACAAGCGTTGCTGCTGACCACCGGAAAGAGAGGCTCCCGAACGTCGCAGCCCGTCTTTAACTTCATCCCATAATGCTGCCTGACGAAGAGCTTTTTCGGCGACTCCTGCCGGATCCTCTACTTTCACTCCGTTTAGCCGCAGCCCTGCTAGTACATTTTCTTCAATCGACATAGTGGGAAAGGGGTTAGGTCTTTGGAAAACCATACCCACTCGTCGCCGAAGCCAGGCGGCACTCACTCGTGATTCATAAATATCTCTACCGTCGAGCAGAATTCTACCTTCTGTTCGCGCTCCCGGAACTACTTCGTGCATCCGATTGAGGCAGCGAATAAAAGTAGATTTGCCGCACCCCGAAGGACCAATTACCGCGGTTACTCGTTTTTCCGCCAGCTCTAAACTTACTCCTTTGACAGCCAAAGTATTTCCGAACCAGGCGCGCAGATCTCCTACCTGGATTTTGGAGGGAAGCGATAGGGTGTTTGCTGGTGCTGGTGATGAAATTCGTTCTGACGGCGATGAAAGTGTCTCCGGGTGTTTGGCTTGTTTAGTGGAAATTGGCTCGACGATTGCTCCCAAGATTCACCTTCCCTTGTTCCCTTATTCATCGTTCGCCTAATTCTCAAATAGGCGCTTTAAGAATAAGTGTTTCCCTATGTTTTTATCGTTGCTTTGTGACAGCTAAGTGACGGGAACGGATCTTTTTTGCGCCCTGTGATTAGCTAACCATTAGAAACTTGACCAATTCGTCATGATTTTGTCACATCTTGCCGCTTTAATGCTCCTGAAGTTCACTCTTTAAGGAGAAACCATGAAAGTGCTTCTAGCCTTGATGACTCTGGTTGGGGGAGTTGCTTTTGCAGACACTACTCTACTCATTAATGGAGCGGGTGCTACTTTTCCTTACCCTCTATATTCTAAATGGTTCAGTAAATACCACAAGTTACATCCAAACGAGCAATTCAATTATCAGTCCATCGGTTCCGGGGGAGGAATTCAGCAAATTATCAAGGGTACAGTTGATTTTGGTGCTTCTGATGCGCCAATGAACGATGGTGAGCTTTCCAAAGCGTCCGATATTGTTCATATACCCACTGTGTTGGGAGCAGTTGCAGTTGTGTATAACCTTCCGATTTCTAATTTGAAGCTTGGTCCGGAAACACTATCGGCAATCTTTTTAGGAAAGATCACTAAATGGAACGATTCTGCTCTGGCCAAAGAAAATCCAGGAGTTCCTTTGCCCAATAAAGCTATTGCGGTAATTCATCGTTCTGATGGTTCGGGAACTACCGCCATTTTTACTGACTACTTAGGCAAGGTTTCTTTAGAGTGGAAGTCCAAGGTAGGGGTTGGCAAAAGCGTGAAATGGCCATCAGGATTGGGAGCAAAAGGCAACGAAGGCGTCACTGGCTTGGTCAAACAGATTCCTGGGGCAATTGGATATGTGGAATTGGCTTATGCCCACCAGAACAAATTGTCTCTAGCTTCCATTCGCAATAAAGAAGGTGAGTACGTTGCACCTGGTGTAGAAAGCGCTTCTCTGGCGGCAGCGGGAGTAAGCATGCCTAATGATTTCAGAGTCTCGATTGTCAATCCCTCTGGCAAGGGAAGCTACCCGCTGGCATCATTTACTTACTTGCTTCTTCGACAAAATCAGGCCAATAAAGAAAAAGGCGAGGCGCTCATTCGTTTTCTTTGGTGGGCGATTCATAGTGGCCAAACCATGGCAGGAGCTCTTGATTATTCCCCACTTCCTCAGTCGGTGGTGGAAAAAGTTGAGGCGAAACTAAAAACTCTTAAAGTTCAAGGTAAATCAGTTGCTCTCCCCAATGTCCGATAATTCGACTACTGTCGCTGCCGATCGTATTTGCCCTGAAATTGGCGATTGCGTTTGGCTCGTTCTTATGTACGCGATGGGCGGTGCCGTTCTGGTAGTAGCCGGAATAATTGTTATCGGGTTGTACGGTGTCGCCCACCCGGCTTTTGCTCATCTCGGGATTGGCCAGTTTCTTCTAGGGTCTGATTGGAACCCGGTTTCCGATTCTTTCGGCGCGATGCCGTTTATTTACGGAACCCTGGTAACTAGCGCACTGGCCATTTTGTTGGCTCTGCCAGTTTCTATCGGCGTGGCGCTGTTTTTGTCGGAAATGGCCCCTGCGCGTATTCGTCCGGTGGTTTCTTTTAGTATAGAGACTCTTGCCGCTATACCCAGCGTAGTCTACGGTTTATGGGGACTTTTTGTGCTCGTACCTTGGCTGCGTGACACTGTAGAGCCGGCGCTGAGCGAAACCCTAGGTTTTATCCCTTTGTTTCAGGGACCACCACTGGGTTTAGGTTTTCTCGCCGCCGGCTTGGTTTTGGCAATAATGATTCTTCCAACTATTGCTTCAGTATCCTTGGAGGTGCTGAAGACGGTTCCCCGTCCTTTACGCGAAGGCGCATTAGCTTTAGGAGCCACTCGCTGGGAGGCTATTCGGAAAGTTATTTTGCCTTATAGTCGTACCGGTATTTTTGGAGCTGCTCTTTTGGGGCTAGGCCGAGCGCTGGGAGAAACCATGGCAGTTACCATGGTGATTGGAAATTCTCCGCAAATCAGTGCCTCGCTATTTGCGCCTGGTTATTCCCTTCCTTCTATCATCGCCAATGAGTTTGCCGAAGCTACCGGTGATATTCACGTGGGTGCCTTGGCGGGATTGGCTTTGGTTTTGTTGGGCATAACTGTACTCCTCAATTCTTGTGCTCGGCTTTTAATGCACGCGGTGGTGCGGCCCAAGCGGGCATGACCCCCCTATGAGCCTACCAAGGTACAAATTCTCTAGAAGAGGTGCGCGATGAGAGGCTTACGTTGGCGTTTGACTGCTGACATGTTAGCTACACTTATTTGTGGCCTGGCAGTAGTTATTGCTCTGGTTCCACTAGTTTCCCTAATGTGGTTAGTGATCTCCGAAGGCATAAAAGGACTAAACTGGCAGTTTTTTACCGAGCTTCCTGCTCCCGTAGGAGAACCGGGAGGAGGAGTGGCTAACGCCATTGTAGGCACTCTCTATCTGGTGCTTTTATCTTGCTTGTTCGGTTTGCCTTTTGGCATTGGCGCGGGTGTTTTTTTAGCAGAAAAAGGGGACGGTCGAATCGGCAAGGCCGTGCGCTTTACTGCCGAAGTCTTGGCGGGAGTTCCTTCAATTGTAGTGGGAATAGTTGCTTACGGCTTGGTAGTAGTAACTTTGGGACATTTTTCTGCTTTGGCGGGTGGCTTTGCTCTCGGATTGCTGATGGTTCCCACTCTTGCCCGGGCAACCGAAGAATTGGTTAGGCTCGTTCCTCGGGCGCTACGGGAAGCTTCCTTGGCATTAGGGGTTCCCGAGTGGAAAACCTCTTTGCGGGTGGTTTTACGAACTGCTCTTTCCGGCATTGCCACCGCCGTGTTGCTGGCTATTTCCCGGGCTATGGGGGAAACCGCTCCCTTGCTCTTTACCTCGCTAAATAATCAATACTGGAATTTTGACCCTAATCAGCCCACCGCTAGCCTAACTGTGCAGATTTTTAATTACGCTATTAGCCCTTATGAAGAATGGCATCAAAAAGCATGGAGCGCAGCGCTGGTGCTTCTTTTGTTGGTGGGAAGCCTGAACCTGGTCGCCCGATTTTTTACCCGACAAAAGTTTAGTACCAACTGATATCTATACATAGTGAGGCATGTGCAATGGCGCAGACAGTTCTGGTGGTCGAGGATGAAAAAGATCTCCAACAGTTGGTGTCGTACAATCTCCGCCAAGCGGGCTACCAGGTTCAGGTCGCTTCTGATGGCCAGGAAGCACTTGCACATGTGCAAAGGCAGATGCCCGATTTGGTGCTTCTCGATGTAATGCTCCCCGATATCTCGGGGTTCGAAGTATGCAAGGCTCTAAAAATAAACTCGGTTACCCGCGGGGTACGGATAATCATGCTTACCGCACGCGGGGAAGAAGTTGACCGCGTGGTGGGATTTGAACTGGGGGCTGACGATTATGTAGTCAAGCCATTCAGTGTAAGAGAGCTGGTTCTTCGAGTGGCGGCGTTGCTACGACGGAGTACAGCTCCTTTGGTTGCCGATACATCGACCATTACGTTCGGTTGTTTGTACCTCGATCGTGAGGCGCACCGAGTATCAGTCGATGGTAAACCAGTGGAGCTTACTGCTCTAGAATTCAAATTGCTGTCCACCTTGCTAGAGCGGCGTGATCGGGTACAGACTCGTGATCAATTACTAGACGACGTATGGGGCATAGAAGCTGCTATAACCACGCGTACAGTTGATACCCATGTAAAGCGGCTACGTGAGAAGCTAGGTCGCGCTGGAAATTACGTCGAAACTGTGCGCGGAGTGGGATACCGCTTTGCAGCTTCGCCAGAAGAAAGTTAATTCGTAATGAGGTTGGGTGTAAGAGGTCGGTTCTTTTTAGTTTCGTTAAGCATTTTTACAGTCGCTTTAGGGGGGGCAGAAATTTTTTTGGCCCCGGTGTTGGAAAAACACCTGCAAAACAGTGTTCATAATGATCTCTGGATTCGAGCTAGGCTTGCGGCCAAAGTATTAAGAAAGTCGACCGGGAAAGAATCCGAAAATGAGCCTAGTTGGAAAAGGTTGGCCGTACGATTAGGCCGGCTAACTGAATCGCGAGTTAGTATCTACCGTAGTAATGGCGTTTTGCTGGGCGATTCCCTGAGCTATTCGACAACCGGACAGGGAAGCGGAGAAAATTCCTCCCCACAATTGATAGAAGCGGAAGTAGCTACCGCCCTAGCTAAGGGGTATGCTTCGGGAGTAGACGATCAACAGTCGCATATGTTCGTGGCGGTTCCTTTTGACGAAGGCACAGGGGTGGTTAGGCTGGCATTATCCCTGGAGAAGGTGAAAGAAGGAGTTGCTCAGTGGCATAGATTGCTGTTGGTTTTTGCACTGGTAGGATTGGCCATTGTGGGAGTGATTTCTGCTTTGGCAGCTCATTCCTCGACCGATTTACTGCGTCGCCTGGCAGTTTCAGCTCAGCGCATGGCTGGAGGCGAGCTTAGTATTCGCTCACGAATCCAGGGGGATGATGAATTAGCTGTTCTAGGCAAAGCCATCGACAAACTCGCGGCCAGTACCTTAGACGCTCTCCAGCGATTAAAAGGGGAGCGAGACTTGCTGCAAGGGGTGCTCGAATCAATGCAGGAGGGGGTGTTGGTAATTGATGCTCAAGGGTTGATTGAGCACGTGAATCCCGCATTACGAGAAATGCTAATGTTAGGGGTCGATCCGCGAGGGCGGACTCCTTTGGAAGTTATTCGAAACACCGAACTCCAGGGATTACTTCAACAAGCCCGGGCAGGTTTCTTTACAAAATCCGCGGAAATAGAGTTGGGGGGCATCAAACCGCGCCGCATAATGGCTTGGGCCTTGCCCTTAACAAGGCAACCGGGCTCAGTATTGTGTGTGTTGGTTGATGTCACTGCTATTCGCATGTTGGAATCTCTACGACGAGATTTTGTGGCTAACGTGTCGCATGAGCTGCGAACACCGTTGGCTTCTATTCGCTGCGCCTGCGAAACCCTGTTTTCTTGTCCTGACGACGATGCACGGTTTAGACAGGAATTTTTGGAGATAATCGACCGTAATGCCAAGCGCATGCAAAGCTTGGTGGATGATCTTCTGGAGTTGGCCAAAATCGAGTCTCGCGAGCTTCGTTTGTCGTTAGAGCCGCTACAGCTTTTACACGCTGTGGAGCAAAACATTCATTTTTTTTGGGAGATTGCGCGTCGCAAAAATATCAATCTAAATCATCAGGTTGGTGAGCATATTCAAGTTATGGCTGACCGGCGTGCTTTGGAGCAAATTCTTTCAAATTTGGTTGATAATGCTGTGAAGTACTGCCCCCAAGGAAGTCAAATCCAAACCTACTCGCAAATTGTTCCAGGTCATAAGGTGCGTCTATTGGTTAAGGATAATGGCCCAGGAATTGCGCCCCAGCACATTGAACGCCTGTTCGAGCGGTTTTACCGAGTTGATGTAGGGCGTTCTAGAGATGTTGGAGGTACTGGGCTTGGGCTCTCTATAGTCAAGCATCTAACCGAAGCCATGAATGGTACGGTAGGGGTAGAAAGCAAAATTGGAGAAGGATCGACTTTCTGGATTGAGCTAGAAAGTGTACAATAAGATTTATTGGGTTACTTAAAAACGCAGGGCTAAGGGGGGATGTACGGATGGATTGGGTATTCTCCGTAAGTAATCAGCGTTGGTTATGGTTGGCTAGCATAATTCTATTAATTACGATAGGAAGTATATCTATTGCTAGACATAGAATGCTTCGTTCGCATTGTCAACGACTAAAAGATGTTTTTGAATTTTTGGATCGCATTGTAAAAGTGGTAGTAAGCAATGATTCTACAGACAGGTCAGCAAAGCAGCTTACTAGTGTTATGCGTGAGTCTATTCATCAAATTCGGGGAAGTTTGACTACAGTTACTAATAATATAAAGTACCTTTCTTTGGAAGCAAAGTTTAGCGGAGAATTAAACAACGCTTTTACTGACATTCAACGTTCTTTAAGTGATGTAGTTTCGCAACTAGGAACAATTAGTGCTTTAATTAAAAATCATAAACGTAGTTATTTATTGTCACCAGTTTTGGCCGAGCTAAAAAATGAGGAAATTGTTCATATCGAAGAAGTGACTGAAGAATTTGAAGTTGAAATTCAAGCACGGCTTCTTTTAGAAATATTGAAGCAATTAATTAAAAATGCCAAACAGGAGGGAGCTACCAAGTTCCATATAAAAGTGTGTGCCTTGGGAGATCAAGTACGCCTAAGAATATGGGATGACGGGCCAGGTTGGTTTTTACCCCATCGAGAAAATGATCGGGAATCGTGGCTGATGCAAAACTTGTACCGCCATAGTATATATTCATGTAAACAAATACTACAGTCTGCAGGGGGAAGTTTTCAATTAGGAATAAGCGAATTTGGTGGGGCTGCCATAGATCTTGACTTGGCAGGTAAATTGGCGCCGGGAGTACCTTGCGTTTGTGAACGTCCAAGGAATATTCATACATGAGAACGTTATTAATTGTAGATGATCAGCAAGATTTGGAGTTCCTGTTTCGTCGCTTTTTGCGAAAACAATTCGATCAAATTTATTTTGCTAATTCCGCTGCCGTTGCTGATGTCTTGCTTGAACAAAATACCATTACCCATTTGGTAATTGATGCTCGGCTTCCCGATACTTTTTCAGGAAGCGAGTGTATTGCTATTTGGCGAAGCAGATACTCATCTATTCGGTTCGCGGGTCTATTTACCGGAATGTCCGAGTTTCAAAATGCCACCATTCCTGGCGTAAATCAAATTTTTTTGAAACCCGACGGTTTTGATGCATTGCTAGACGTGTTAAGCGCCGAGGAATAGGGTTCTGAACCTCATGAACCCCCTCGGACTGCGCGGTATATGTGACTATCGCCTGTTTTCGGTGGAAATCCTTCTTAACCAACATACCGAGACTACTGGTCAAGTTGGGTCGCCTTGCTCTTGGGTATTGGCTGGTTGCACAGAAAACGAGTCGTCGAATGACCTGGGGTTCGGGTTTTCAAAATTATTTCGAATTTTCTCGGAAATAGTTTTTTGAAGACTCATTTTGCGGTCTATTTCAATTTGACTAAGTGTCTCAAATCGACGGTTTTTTTCAATCAGCTTAAGTAAGTCATAGAGATCGTCTTTGATGTCGGAGGGTTCATCGCCAAACTTAATGAGCAACGCCCGGCAAGCATCTCGGTTCCCCATTTCAATTCGTTTTGCTAAAGGGATACCAACGCTTTTTCTGGGATTCCTGAGACTCTTGGAGATGCCGAAACTGCCATGAATAGTTGAAATATTTAGCTTTTCCATAGGTTTATATCCTAAAAATCACTATCTGTGTGAATTCCAACCCTTGCGCTGACAGAATAATTCTTTGAACCCTTACATGCTAGTTTATTTTTTGACGTTGACTGGCCCCACGCTAATTTGTCGATCTTTGCTCTAAGTTTGAGCTTGGCGGCTGTGCTCTCAATGTATTAGGCCTCTGTATCAGTTTTTTGAAAACATCGATGAGTGACATAAGTTTATGGCGCTGCATTTGCAGCTCATTTTTCATTTCGTACAGATGAATGAATGTTTTTAGTGCCGGATCATTAAAAGCAGTAGATTTTAAGCCATTGATAAGAACTTCAGGGTCTAATTCGGAATTTTTATTCTTCAGGAGTATATTTATTTTTTCGAGCCGTTCAATTGATTCGAGTTGATGTGAGTTGGCACTGTAAATATTCCACGTTGTCATAAAGGATTTATTGCTATTCACTTTGGCGGCGATATTGCCAATGCGTGGGATACCTCGCCCTTTGCTTAATCGATTAGAAAGTTCGGTCTTCTCCTTATCTGTAAAGTATTCATCCCGTGTTATTGCAAGTAGTACGTCTTGTAGATTGGCAGGACTGTTGGCCGTAGTTTGACGCCGCAATTGTTCAAGGTGTGCTGGGACAGTTTGATCGAGAACATCTGCAGTATAAGATAGTTTCTCAGTGGTTTTTGTATAACTGTCTTCTATTTGATGTTGTTGAAAAGAGAATAAATCGGTTAATTCTTTTTCGTTATCAATTAATATTTTTAATGCATCATCAACGCCGGCCTTAAATTCGTTTATTAACTCGGTATTATCCAGCGATTCTAAAGAGGGGAATCTTGATTCTAGCCATGATTTTATTTTGATGCAAGCGCTTGCTAGACGCTCGTCCAACAAATCTAAGTAATGATTTGTTCCATAACCGCCGCTTTCGGTGTGTTTTTGGGCAACGGTGTCTATGAATAGCAGTTGCTGCAGCTCAGGCTCGTACATTACATTGCCGTAATTTCCACGCATGTCATTTTCAAAAACTGGGAATCGGTCCCAGTTTCCGATGACCAGATCCATTAAGAAGACGCGACCCAGTTGATGGAAGAGCATGTCTGTATCCAGAAGTGAACCGGGACTAACCTCCTTAAGATTAATCGCGCACCTAAATTCGGTTATCATGCATGGAAATTCATTCTGAGTGCGGAGCATGCTTTTAAGACGTGGCTGCTGATTGATGTCGGCGCCCAACAATGCGAAGTCGGGAATATTTAAGTGTAACATTTCAGCTATATAGTTGCCCAGGAATTCAAAATAACATTCATTATTGCTCTTAACGATAAATATTGAATTGCCATTTTCGTCCATTGCTACATGTGCGCCAGTTGTACTGTCTTCAAGCCCCACGCTTCGACAATTTGTCACCTTGCTAATTTGATTTTCTAAGGCTTTTAAACCGCTATTTGATTCCAAAGAAAGCGGTGAATCCTCCAATTTTTTTTCTGATTTCGCGATTGGAGAGTCGAGTTCTTTGCATGAAGAGGTGGCGCTTGGCGTCTTCTGAATGTCTGGTTCAAAAAGAAACTTGCCACTCCTTGTTCTAAAACTTGATAATGGCGAGTCCAGTTTTGATGCGGGTATGGTATCAACCTGATTTGGGTCGAATGAATCTAATGAATCCGAAGGCGGCGGCGACTGAAGTTTAGGGTTAACGATTGGCAAATCGAGACTAACTCGATCTGTGTAGCTCGGCGGACTTCCTATTTTTAAGGTTATCCGATCCATCCTGGCTATTAGGCTCCTATAGGTTCCGAAGGGTGCGTAACCGTCTTGTACCGTGGCTTGGCCAAGTTCGCTAGTGCCAAGTTAAGTTGACTTACTTTGATTTAAAGAAATTCTCGACAGGTTTTGTTACTTAGCTATATAAATAACGAATGGCTAATTTAAAATCTCTGATCGTACTTTCGTTGTTGTTCATGTCTTATCTTCTATTAGGCTGCGATTTCCGAATTAATTTTGAAGGAAAGCAATGTCCCTGTATTGACGGCTACAAATGTTGTGTCTCTACCAAGTTGTGCATTAAGGAAAATGAGACTTGTTGTTCCGGCGATGGAGATTGTCCAGGAACGGGATTCATTTGCATAAAAGGAAGTTGTGTAAAGGGAAACTGCGATAAAAATGCTGACTGCCTAGAGGGCGGCCAGACCTGTGGGGGCGGGGGAGAACCCAATGTTTGCGGCGGGGTATGCAAATTCGGTGAAACTCGCTGTGATCCCTTGGCGCCGAATTCACAAATGCAGACTTGTGGTGACAATGGCCAGTGGGGAGAAGCGACCGGGTGTGCGGTTGGTAAGTTGTGTGGTGCGAGCAGCCTCAATTCCTGCGGTGCCTGCAGTTCCGACCGACAGTGTATTGATGCTTCCCAGTATGGTGAGGGGTTTATTTGCGTAAAAGGAAGTTGTGTAAAGGGGAACTGCCATGAAAATGCTGATTGTCCAGATGGTCAGATCTGCGGGGGCGGGGGAGAACCCAAAGTTTGCGGCGGGGTATGCAAACCAGGCCAAACTCGCTGTGATCCCTTGGCGCCAACTTTGCAAATGCAGACTTGTGATGACATTGGTCAGTGGAAACAAGCGACCGAATGCGCGGTTGGCAAGTTGTGCGGGGCGAGCAGTCCCAACTCCTGCGGCGCTTGCACTTCCGATCCTCAATGTGTTGGTGCTTCTCAGTATGGTGAGGGGTTTATTTGTGTGAGAGGGAGTTGCGTAGAGGGCAACTGTCATGGCGATGGCGAATGTACAGTTACTGGTCAAACCTGCGGCGGAGGAGGGAACGCAAATTTTTGTGGTAGACCTGTGTGTTGGTCGCCTACTATTTTGCCATCTGCTAAATCCTATATAGATATTTGGACGACTGCTCTTGGTAGGTCTGGTCCTGGAGAAAATTGTCCTCAGGTTGGATCAAGCAATACTGGTTCCAATCCTCAGTACGTGTGGTGTCGTGTATGGGGGGACAAAGTCAGCAATCCCGCCAATAGCAATGAGTATAACCATTGGTGGCTCTGGACTGACCTTGATACGGGTGGCAAGGGGTGGATTTCTGCCTACTACATTAAAGGGCAGGGCAACGACCAAGCTGATGATATAAATACCGGCAAACCAATACCTTCCTGTGAATAGCCTAGTGACAGTTCTAACTTCGCATTGTGTGCGGCTTTGCACTTGGCTTGCGATTTTACAAAAAACATTGACTTTGACAGAGAGGGATCGCTAGTTTGTCCGGTTTTCTAGGGACCGATTAGACTCCCATTTTTCTCAGTTCTGCCCATGGCTTGCGCATTTTTTTGCGTTTTTAACGACCCAACAATAAGGTGGCCACATGGTTCGATATCTTGACGAGTTAGATTTAGCGGGAAAAAAAGTTTTCATGCGCGTCGACTTTAACGTGCCGCTCGACGGAAATCGGAATATTACTGACGACAAACGTATCCAAGCCGCGCTTCCGAGCATTAAGCACGTAATTTCTAAGAACGGGCGACTGATTCTCGGGTCGCATTTGGGGCGTCCTAAAGGTCCCAATCCCAAAGATTCTTTGGAACCAGCCGCTGCTCGACTGGCTGAATTGCTCGGAAAAGAACTGAAGTTGGGCGATGATTGCGTTGGTGATGGTGTCAAGAAGTTGGTACAGGACATGCGCGATGGCGACGTAATCATGTTGGAAAACTTGCGCTTCCATGGGGAGGAAGAAGCCAATGACCCTGAATTTTCTAAGCAGCTTGCCTCGCTGTGCGACGTATATGTGAATGATGCTTTTGGAACGGCGCACCGCGCTCACGCTTCTACCGCGGGAATGGTCAAGTTTATTTCTGGGCAAAAGGGCGCTGGCTTTCTTATGAAGAAAGAGCTTGATTATCTAGGAGCCATGCTGGAAAATCCGGAAAAGCCTTTTGTGGCAATTTTGGGAGGGGCCAAAGTTTCCGACAAAATTAAAGTAATCGACAATCTTTTACCTCGGGTAAATGCGTTGATTATTGGTGGAGCTATGGCTTACACGTTTCTGAAAGCAGAAGGCGTAGACGTAGGCAAGAGTCGCGTAGAAGAGGCCAAAATTGACACTGCCAAGCAAGCCTTAGAAAAAGCCAAAAGACTGGGCGTGAAGTTAATGCTTCCAGTTGATCATATCTGTGGTGATGCTTTGGATGATAGCTCGCAGCGAGTAGTAACTGCCGACCAAACCATTCCTGATGAGCTTATGGGATTGGACATTGGGCCAAAGACTATTGATGCCTATACCAAAGAAATTCTGGGTGCTAAGACCGTTTTCTGGAATGGTCCCATGGGGCTGTTCGAAGTATCCAAATTCGCCGAAGGGACGCGATCAGTAGCCAAAGCACTTACCGAAGTAAAAGGCACCACCGTGGTAGGGGGTGGAGATAGCGCGGCAGCTATTGAAGAAATGGGTTTTGCCGATAAAGTGAGCCACGTTTCCACTGGCGGAGGCGCTAGTCTAGAGCTCATTGAGGGCAAAGAACTCCCCGGTATTGCGGCATTAGAGTAACCAATTACATGCTTGTCCACAAAGCGCCCGTGGAAAGTGAATCCCTCGACTTTGGACCTAACGGTCCTATGCTCGGGACGATCGAAAGGGAAATCAATGGCAAAACCAGTGCCTTTCATTGCTGGAAACTGGAAGATGAACAAAACGGTGAGCGAGGCCATAGCTTTAGTTAAAGAGCTGCAAGGTCTTATTTCTACCGTAAAAAATGTAGAAGTTGCGGTAGCGCCCCCTTTTACCGCGCTGTTTCCGGTGGCCAAAGAATTGGAAAAATCGTCCATAAAGCTTTCTGCTCAGAACGTTTATTGGGAAGCTGCTGGCGCCTTTACCGGAGAGGTTTCCACCGGAATGCTTAAAGATGTGGGGTGTCAATACGTCATTATTGGACACTCCGAGCGTCGCCAATTTTTTGGAGAAACCGACCAAACCGTTAACCGGCGGGTTTTGGCGGCTTTGCAGTCGGACTTGCTTCCTATTGTTTGTGTTGGTGAAACTCTTGCGGAGCGCGAAGCAGGCAGCACGCAAGCAATAGTGGATAAGCAGGTGAGAGGTGGGCTTCAAGGCCTAAATGCTGATCAGGCTAAAAGGATAGTGATCGCTTACGAACCGGTTTGGGCAATAGGAACCGGGAAAGTAGCCACCACTAACCAAGCACAGGAAGTGCACTTTTTCATTCGCCAGTTATTGGGCGAGCTGTTTGGAAATGAAGCTGCGCAAGGGATTCGTATTCAGTATGGTGGGTCGGTGAAACCAGACAACGCTGCAGAGTTGCTGGCTCAGCCTGATATCAACGGAGCCTTGGTTGGCGGGGCGAGTTTGAAGGCTGCGGATTTCGCTAAAATCGTTCTTGCTGCTTAAGCGGGATGATTCAGCAACAGAAAACCGTTGAAATTGGTGGGCATCGCAGATAAAAGTTCGCGATTGCCCAGCCAATGAATTTTCGGGTAATGTTCATGCGGAATGCGAGCTTGGCTCGCAAAAACAAAGGCGCTAAACCAGATGCTCGTCACCTTAATTACTGTACTCCACTTTGTAGTATGTCTGTTTCTTATATTGGTGATTCTTCTTCAGGCAGGAAAAGATGCTGGAATGGGAGGGGCATTTGGAGGCGGGGGTAGCGGAACGGTATTCGGCGGGCGTGGCGCCGGAAATTTTTTAGGACGGGTGACGGCAGTATTTGCAGGTGTCTTTTTCCTCTCTTCGTTGCTCCTTTCCTTTTCCGCGACTCTCAAGGGTTCGGCAATAAGGAGTGAGGCCTTTGAGCAGAGAAAAAGTAGCAGTGCGCCGATATCACCAGGGGCTTCTTCAAAATCGCTGCCCAGTAGTTCATCTCCAAAACAAACAAAATCCGAAAGTACGGCTGCTGCCGATGTTGAAGTTGAAGCCGAAGCTGCTGCTCCGGCCCCGACTTCTTCGGAAGAGGCTTCTTCTCCAAAAGCATCTGCTGCTTCGAGTTCAAAAGAATCGCCTTCCCAAAAGTCTTCCAAGACTACTTCCCAAGCTGCTGAGCGAGATTCCAAATCTCCAGGGGATGCTTCCTCCTCTAGCCCCTAGATGAGCTAACTATGTAGTGAATGTCTTTCGCCCAGCTGTTTTTTGGGGGAACGAATTGACCAAATTCATTTATTTTTTTCGTGCAGGGCTCTGTGGTTTAAAACAGAGCCCATTTTTGCATTTTGTGGCGGTACTGGTGATTGCTGTCGCCCTGTTTTTGGCCGGCCTGGCTCGCTTTGGAGAGCTAGTGCTCAACTCTATTCTGGAGTCTTGGGGAGGAGAGTTTGAGATCACCCTTTACTTAAAAGAACCTATTCAGCGGCAAGAGGTGCAAGCCCTTATTAATCAAATTAAGAAGGAAAAAATTGAAGAAGTACGTTGGGTTAGCGCTCAAGAAGCGCTTGAGCGGTTACGCCAAAACCTGGGTGAAGAAACGCAGATACTTTCCAACCTTCCCAAGAATCCCCTACCTTCCTCGATTGAGATATGTTTGCCCAAAAACCATAGATCTGCTTCCTACATTTCTAGCTTGGCAAAAAAGTGGAGTGCTCTGCCATCAGTAGAAACGGTTGATTATGGTCGGGACTGGATTGAGCGTTTGGAAATGACTGTCCAGGCAGCGCGCCTAGCCGGGAGAGTGGTTTTATCAATTGTTTTACTTGCCGCCATAGTGGTAGTAGCGGCCGCGCTTCAACTAGCCATGTCGGTTCGCCGTGAAGAAATCGAGGTTCAGAAATTAGTGGGGGCTACCCATCGGTTTGTTA
>JBNKEI010000018.1:0-12330 GCA_050288705.1 Myxococcales bacterium | reverse complement strand
GCCATTCTGCTGCTTTTTCTTGTGCTTGCTTTATCAGCGCTGCTCGCTCTTGCTCGCTTGTCATTGGGTCTCCTTCTTGGGTGACCCATGACACTACTCCGCTGGTTTTTACCTTTCATGCAGGCTTGCCGAAAAGACACGTTCCTCCGGTGGACGCCAGCAACGTGCCAAGAGACCAGGCGTGATCGCGGAACACGCGATTCAGCTCGCGCGCCCGTACGAACAGGGCAGGAACATCAGCGTGCTGACAGTAGACGGCGACCGCCGACGTCTTGCCCACCCCCTGCGCCCCGATCACAGCCAGCGTGGGCTGCGCCTCCGCGTTCCTCTTTCGGGAGGACGACTCGATCGACAGCCGCTCGAAGCCTTTTTCGACAACCTCGCGCGGGACGGTGAGGCCCGCCCCCCGGTATTCCTTGAGGGCAGAGAGGCTTCTTTCAAGGGATTGCCGCGTTGCGTCGAGCAGCGCATCGAAGCGGAACACCTCCAGGTTCTCGGCGCGGAATCTCTGTTCGAACGACCCTGACTCGATGGCGCGCCGCCGGACGGCTCCGTGCACACGCTCCAGATCAATCCCATTCTCCACCGGTCGCCCAGCGAGAGTGGGTCTTCCGTCCAGAGTCCCTGCGAGGCCAACAAGGAGATCACATAGGCCGAACTTATCAGCGATCGGACCGAGGACGATAACTGGCCTCGTCGGTTCGGTCCGTGGTGCGAAGCCGGCCAAGCGATCAGGGATCAACAAGATGATGGCCTGTGGTGGATCCCCGGCGAACTTGCTTCGCAAAGCGACTGCGGCGTCTCGCTCGGTACGTGCGGGGACAAAGGCCAGCAGCTCCGGCGAATCACCCAGCCGTCCAGCGAACACAGGCCGCCCCCCAGCTCCATCACGCCGACTTAGCTCGCGTACACCGGCGTGGCTCAAGAGCTCTTCGGTGATATCCCAAAGCTCCGTGGCCTCCTCGGTGGCACGAGGGGCACGCTCCCCCAGCAGTACGGTGGCGCACTGTTCGAGTTCCAACGCATCGCGCCATTCCGCGTCCTGCGGCGCTTCCACCGAACCTCGTCGAACATCCGTCACGCGTGCGCGGCACTCGTCGAGGATGGCCTGGAGGTGCCGGTTGGCGTTGCGGCCGGCGGTGAGTCGCAGAGCGTTTGAAAGCCAGGTGAAGATTGGTGCCTCGCCGCCGCGATCGGGCGGCACCGCGCTGAGGACCTCGATGTCGCACAGCGCTTGATCGGTATCACGGCTCTCCCGGGGAATCTGCGCGCGGACGGACGGATCTATACCAGTGAGGAGCGCGTTGCGCCTATCAACGAGACCCTGCTCGATGACAAGCTCGTGGAGCGCCAAGATTTCCTCGCGCGTCAAGGTCATGACCGCGAGAATTAAACCATGCCTAGTGTCACTCCGCAAAAGTTTTAGAACAGATCGAGCGGGAGCACCTTAGGTATTTGAAGTCCCAAGAGCGACAACCTCCATTAGCCAGAGATGAAACAATGAGGACGCCAAGACAGGGCACCCGAACGAGTAACGCGAATAGTGCTCGAAAATTGTAAGGCGCTTAAATTCTTAACATGCGAGTTTGAAGAGGAATAGAATAATACAAATAAATTTTCTTTTATCGGGTATAGAGAACGTTCGCATAAAAAGTGTTTTTTAATCACTTACAAAGAAATATTTGATGATAAGAATTCATCGCCATCCATGCAGGACTTTTCGAGGTATTTTATGACTTCGAGGGGTCGAGAGCTTTTCAGTAGGTTTTTTTTCCTTATAGTCGGGGTATATAATACTTGTTACAATGCAACACAATAATCTATGGTCTGTAACGTGGAACACTGCTTCTTCCTGTGCATCTTGTGTCCCGATGAAAAAAAAGTAGGCTTTGTCATTCTTTTTTTCATTTCCAGCATTGATGGCTTCTTGCCGAGCCACTTCAATTTCAGTGCGAACGCTTCTTTGTTTGAATACGCTCCAATTAGACCAATCAACACGTACTTTGTATCCATGTAGCAATTTTTTGTCTTTACGCTCCCCGGCGTCAAAAGCAATTTCTAAACAGGCATCGGTCTCAATGGGCTTGACCCAGCAAATTGGGGCGTATAACAGTTTGGATTGGTACCGAATGAGCTTATCCCAGCAAAGCTTCTTGAAAATTGTTAGATAATTGGAGCCTTCAATCCCATCTATGGAGAGCTCTCGGTCTCGATCGTAAGGAAAATTTACGAAATCTTTACAGATTGGACGAATGGTGTTCGCTGCCCAGTTTCGCTTACGCATCGAAGTATTGTCGTCGGTTGGAACTTCTTCTGGTGGTTTTCTAGCGCCCTGTTTTACTTCGTTATCTATAATGGGCAACATGGGATCTACTTTAGGACGCGGACCAAGAAGCTTCAAACTTGATGGATATGGAGCAGGAAAACCATCTCTTGGTGTGCTGAGTCGGTTTTTTCTGCCTTTAGCGATCAGCTCTATTTCGCCGCCTACATCGCATCCATACTTGTGGTCTTGTCTAAACCTAAAATGTGCGCGGACTAGGTTCTTAGGACGATAAGATGCGGGTATCGCTGGAATTCCGCAACCTCGGCAGACATAGCCTTGTTCTTCGATGTTTTCTATTGCCCATAGATCCTCTGCGCTGACGATCTGTCCAGTGGCCTTATCTCTTGCGGAATCCATCTCTTCCCCATATCCATTCAGATGGCAAGCGACATAAGAATACACTAACAATGACATCGTCCCAAGCACAGAAAGAGGGGGGATGCGAACTGTCTAGATTGAGAGGAACTTAAGGATACAGTCATCTGTGCCTGTGGATCTCGTACTATGGCAGAGCGCACGAAACTAGAGCAAAGCTATGTTGGATTGAATATGTGTTCTCTTATATATTAGCTTCACTACCGTGGTGTTTTTCGTTACATTTACTGCTGTACTAATCCCTGTGCCACCTCTCCAACTGACTGCCCTCTAAGTGCAGTCCAAGTCCATTGCTCCTTCGATTCCCCGGCCCAACGCCCATACTGCTTTACCGTAAGCTCAATAGACGAATGCCCATCCAAGATGATGGCAGCAAAATCCAGGTAAATACAATTACTTTCGCGACCTGAAATTTTGGCCTGGAATTTGCTGATCAACTGGTCATGGCTCGAATTCATCGTTCATTATTGGTTGATTTGGGATCAATAAACCATTGCACATTTAGAAGCCACAACCATATGCTGCTTTTTGACTCAGAAACAGCCGAACTCTTTCTTAGTCTAATAGGCAAATATAAGCAACGTTATGGAATTCTTATTCATAGATATTGTTTAATGTCGACTCATCCTCATGTTGTACTAATTTCAACTCAAGGGGGATTGGTGCCGGACATAATTCCCATGTGGATGACGAAATTTAGCCCGGATTCGCCATGGTTGCATATTTTACAATGAGACAAAAACCAACGCAACGTTACGTTACGTTAATAACGCGGTACGGTACACGTTTACGAGGAAGCGGGCGCTGATTTTTCGGGCGAGCGCTGAGCGATGATGTCTTTTAGCTTTATTTCCGGTTGATGATAACGCTGATAGAGCGGGGTTTTTTTGCCTAGTTGGATTGCTTGTCGTGGGCACCATTGGATACAGGCCAGGCATTGTTCGCAATGATGCTGCCAAGTCGGCTCGGCGTCGCTCATGGCGATATTGTTTACCGGGCAGATTTTTTGGCAAATTCCGCAGAAATTGCATTTTTCGTCCACCCAAAACTTTTTGTCCATGTTGGCGACTTTATTAAAGGACAGTTTATAGATGGCGGTGAAGATTATGCGTTGCCAGAGCGCGCCTTTTTCCACAGTGCCGGCTTGCTTATTTTTAATAATTGAAGACGCCAATTTAATTTTATTTGTTGCATCGGCGAATAGATGGGCCTGTTTTTCGGGCGATGGCGGTCCTCCCCAAAGAATGTAGTTGCTGGGCAAACGAATGTCGAAACCAGCGGATAAGGTGGCGCCTTCCTTGCCCAGGGTATTGCGTAGCTGAATAAGGGTGCCGGATACCTGGCCCGCGTTCACCGCCATGGCGAAATAATAGGCGCGGGAATCCTTTTTTAGCCGCTCGATGAATCGCAGCGCTAGCTTGGGAACTCCCCACATATGCACTGGAAAAACAAAGCCCACTGCGTCCCGGTTGGTTATCGAATCGGCGTTGGTTGAAGCCATGGGAAGTAGCTCGGCGCCGCCCAGTTCGTCGGCGAGCGATCGAGCCGTCCACAACGAATTGCCGGTTCCAGTGTAATAAAAAATGGTAGTCGCCATCACGCATTTCCTTTCCGTATCCGTCCGACCATAAAATACGATGGCAGATAGGAAAAATTAAGCGCATTTTCAAGGGCCAGGTCAAACTTATTTCTTTCATTTCAAGCATTTGTCCCTAAGCTGAACTCTCCTTCCGCCATTTCACCGTACCCCACTCGCCACCTCGCCCACCGACTGCCCCCGCAGCGCCGCCCAAGTCCATTGTTCCTTCGATTCCCCGGCCCAACGGCCGTAGCGCTTCACCGTAAGCTCAATCGAAGAATGCCCCATCCAAGCCGAGACCACCGAAATCGGAACCCCACGCACAAGATTCTGGACCGCGAAAAAGTGACGTAAGTCCCTCATGGCCACACCCTCAACGCCAGAAGCCTCACGCAGCCTTTTCCATACTCCAGCACCGCCGCCTTTCATTGGCCCACAATCAATTCGAATATATGGCAGACCAAAATTATTGGGAATAACCAGATCTTCAGATTTGGCCGCCGAAGCCATTTCTTTAATCCTGAGCAAAACCGCGCGCCCCCGCGCGGTAAATGGCACAATTCGAAATTTCTTATTCTTTGGCACCCATCTTTTACCCTCAACCACACGCGTACGCTTTTGCTCCTCTATTCGAATTGCCCCTTTATTTTTACCTTGGCCTAATTCCCAATCAATTGATTGCCAAGTCAAATGAAATAATTCACCAGGCCGCAAACCAAATTCCCCCAATAATTCAATAACCTCAGGCAGCAATGCTGCTTCTTCCCTAAGAACTCCTGCGGAGCAAATTAATAGCATAGGAATTCCCCCGGCTTTGCCGGGGTGACAGTCGAAGTTTGACTTTTACAGAAATCGCCCACAGGAACCTTCTCGTGAGCCGCCAAGCGCACGATAGGAGTTCCGATGGACGATTTGGAAAGTCTGTGTCATTCGAAGTGGGAGTGCAAGTATCACGTAGTTTTTATTCCTAAGTGCCGTAGAAAGACACTTTATGAGCAGTTGCGAAAGTATCTCGGGCCTGTATTTCATCGACTTGCCGAGCAAAAAGAAAGCAGAATAGGGGATTGGGGATTGGGGGATTGGGGGGATTGGGGGGATTGGGGGGATTGGGGGATTGGTGCCGGACATAATGCCAGGGGATTGGTGCCGGACATAATGCCATAATGCCCATAGGGTTATAAGGCTTCGGCTTGAAACGAACACTTGTCAGGTTGAATTTAAAGCGAGTACTGACTCCGAGAACCTAGAAGGGAAGGGTGTTATAGAATGGAACATGGTTGTTTCATAATGGTGTTCTGTTTGTGAACAACAGAAGATGATGGCAGCAAAATCCAGGTAAATACAATTACTTGCGCGACCTAAAGTTTTGGCCTGGAATTTGCTAAGTAACTGGTCATGGCTCGAATTCATCGTTCATTATTGGTTGATTTGGGAACAACAAACCATTGCACATTTAGAAGCCACAACCATATGCTGCTTTTTGACTCAGAAACAGCCGAACTTTTTCTTGGTCTATTAGGCAAATATAAGCAACGTTATGGAATTCTTATTCATAGTTATTGTTTAATGTCGACTCATCCTCATGTTGTACTAACTTCGACTCAAGGGCAAGGAGCTTTTAGCGCTTTTTGGAAAAGCGTAAACCAAGGTATAGCAAAGTATTTCAACAAGAAAAATAATCGTAAAGGGCAAGTAGTAATGGAGCGTCTCCGTAGTCCCATGATTTCGCCCGATGGAAGGCATTGCTTAACGGTTATGAGGTATGGCGACCTGAACCCAGTTCGAGCAGGACTGGTAAAAAGTCCTAAGGATTGGAGATTTTCTAGCTATCGGCACTACGCATTTGGAGAAAAGAATCCATTAATTGATGATGCTCCTGATTATCTTGCGCTAGGGAGCAATTTTATCCAGCGACGTATTGCATATCAGAACTTTTTTGCTCAAAAATTAGTTTTGCCACTGCATTCCAAACAGTCTTATTTTACAATTGTGCCATTTATCGGAGACGGCAGTTGGCTATCGGATAGGCTTACGAGTATTGGTCGAATTCCGCGACCTGAGGGTTAAGGCGGTGGTTGCCTAGAAAAAGAAATTAATAGATTAGATATAGCGATTGTTCTTTGTGCTTGTCTGCATGAACTATTTTCAAAACAAAAGGGAAGCCAGCACCCTTCTACCCTCTATCCAACCTCCCAACCAGAGAAAGAGTGAATGACGTACCCATGAATTTAAAATGGGGCTGTATTTTCATATGGCAGCGATACCACCCGGGTTGCCCTTCAATATTTTCCACAATTATTTGTGCCTTTCGCAAAGGACGAATTGCGCGCACCCTCGGTTCGGGATCATCCATATCAGACACATATTGACTCATCCAATTATTTAGCTCTCGCTCCAAGTCCGAGCGCTCTTTCCATGCTCCTATCTGCTCTCTTTGTAATACCTTAATGTAATGAGCCAAGCGACTTATAAGAAAAATATAAGGAAGTTGCGTACTTAATCGATAGTCTGTTTCTAATTGTTTGCCTTTTACCGAGTTGCCGAATTTCTTTGGTTTTTGTACTGAATTGGCTGAAAAAAAGCATGTACCATCAGTTGGTGCATGAAAAGCCAAAGGAATGAATCCTTCTTCGGATAGCTCAAATTCCTTGCGACTGGTAACAAGAATTTCAGTGGTAATTTTTTTCTGAATCTTCTTTAGTGCTGAGTACTCGTCTACTACGTCATGTTGAACCAGACCTCCAGCATTTGGTCCAACAATATGTAAACACCAGCGATATTTAGCAAATGACTCGGCAATCCTAGTCACTAATGCATGAGAAGCATGACCCCACAGATAATGATTATGCTGAAAGCAATCCTCGTTGAAATTAAATGCTTTTATTGGTGCAGATACTTCCTTGTAGGGAAGACGTAAAAGAAAACGAGGCAAGCATAAACCAACATAACGCGAGTCTTCCGATTTTCGGAATTCCTGCCAACGTATATATTGAGGCCCCTAGAATAGTGATTTTAGATCTCTCATATAAGGCAATCGATTAAAAGATTCTTCCCCAAACAATTCAGGTGAGGCATTAGCAATAAAAGGGGCATGCGCCATGGCTGCCACTGCAGCGAATCGAGATAGAAGCTGAATGTCTTGTGGTCCTGGTCCAAATTCATAATCTGCACAAATGACCGCATATGGCTTGCCGCCAAACACTCCGTATTCATTGGAGTAAACAATTTTATATAAGCCAGTTTTAAATATTTCTGGAGAATCGTCAAAATCAAAAATTAGTTCTTCTTTGGAAACACTTAAGATTTCTACTGTGATATTCTCTCTAAGGTCAATACTATCAGTCACAAACTTCAGAGAACGCCAGGTGCTTTCAAGTTTTTGAAATTGTTCACAATGAAGGATTTCGTTGACTTGGTTTGTCAATTTTTGGTCGGTTTCAACAATAATAGCATCAATAGTGAAAACGTCTATTTCGTTGGGGAACCAATTGTGTTGTATTAGATATTTAAGAAATAATTCTAGTCCATTAATGACGACTTCTTGGCGTGAAATTGTTGAGAACGGGCATGCAGCTATGACTTCCTGTAGCAACGAAATATTGCTAATCCTTTCCGGTACCTGCACCCGACCTTCAGTCATAGAATCTCCCGTGGCAACGTGACAACCAGTATTAAATCCTTGACAGATATATGTAAAATAGTTTTTAACAATTCATAGTGCCTGATGATGGAGAGGATAAAAAATCCCTATGATCCTTATAATCCTTGGGACAAAGAAGAGGACGAAGCTGACGAGTACTATCGCCGTGCTTTCGAAAATCAACCTAGAGTAGGATTGTTGACTCCTCGGGTACCTCCCAAATCTCCGCCACCACCACCAGAGCCTATTCCTAAAGTCAAAGATCCAGTGGGGCCATTACGTATTCGCGTGGTAGAGGATTCCACGGGAAAGCCGATTCCTAATGTAAAAATAAGCTTTTGGAATGATGACCTACCTCCTTTATATACTAATGACGATGGAATTGCTGAAAACCTATACGCTCCAGGGAAGACTTATATTGTCGAGTGTCCCCCAGATAAGTTTACCTTAACGGAAATTTCAGATTTTGTGGGCGAAGGTGAAACGCCAATTCACCCCACGCAATCGGAAGACTCGGAAAGTCCCGAACCCGAAAGTAATGCTTCATTAACTGATAAAGATAAAAAGAGTAAGAGCTTAACTTCAAACTCGCGAAAGCCTGAATATAAAATAGCCCATGTGATTGAATACAAAGTAAAAACCGGTGACTCTTTCATGACTGCTTGCCGAAAAGGCGCCGGATTAATTCCCATGATTGGCGCCTATTTTAATTGGGGCGTGAGAACTAATGAAGAAATTCAGGAAAAATTACGTGATTATGTGGGGTGTACCGAGAGAGATGAAGATGGCGATTATATATTAGATGACTCCAATGACCCGGGAATTATCTATTTATATAAAAAATGGGAAATGACCGGGGTGCTTATTAATGAAATGCGTACTTTGCGGGTGCGTAAGATACAGCCAAAGTCATTGATGTTACATAATGTCGAGCTGCAGATCGTTTGGGATGATAGTGGCAAACCCGTGCAAAATTTACCGATTGTCATCGAGAACGATGGTGGCGAAACGAGTGTGGCTTGTGCCGACAACTGTGGAATTGTAAGAATCGATCAGGCAAGGGCGAGGTCCTGTAAGGCTCAATGTAGTCTTGAAGGAGTTGCTCTGGAAGAATGCGTGCTATTTGCTGGGACTGGAGAAAAAATAAGTACAAACAAGCTGACTGAAGATGAGAAGCAGGAAAGTCAGACGCGAATGGCAACGCCAAAAGCCATTGTTATGTGCGAGACGAGAAAAGTAAAATCAGCGGAAACAGTCGAAAGTGTCGCCAAGGAAGCGGGTCTGGTTCCTGAAGATTTATCCTATTTTAATTGGAAGACGAGGGAATACAAGGGCCTAGATGATGCGGAGGATGCGGGAATTATATATATACCGATGCAATGGAGTATGAAAGGGCTGGATAGAGGGCAGAAACATGTTATTCGAGTTCGACCGGTACGTCGAGGTGTGTGTTGCCGAATTCGAGTAAGAGTAGACCCCAAAGATTCCGAACTTAAACAGTACCGGTTTACGCTTATCGGAGGCAACGGGCTAGATAACTGCGTATACAAGCAAACGCTAGATGCAGAAACAGATGCTCTCCCGCATGATGAGTACGTCGACCTGATATTTGAATCTCTGGTGCCGGATGTAACGTACTGGCTAGAGGTAGATCCTGGTAACGGCGAAGACAAGCACTATGCATTCGAGGAGCTGACCTGGGAAAGGCTTGAACCGGCCACGTTTGTGTAGAGTAATGAGCGAACCACGAAGCTTGCATAAAAGCATAAAAAGGGATCTGCTATGGGAATATTTGGTTTTGCACATCTAAAGCCGGGCGTAAAAGCTATCGATCCGGTCGCAAAAGCAATTAATATTGCAAAAGAAGAATCGCCCAAGAATCCAGTAAAAGATCGAGAACCTGCGCTTCTTTCCGGATTCTGGAGTAATAACAAGAAAGAAAAGCTACATACGAAGAGTGCTGCGAATCAGTTAAAATGTGGAGATTCTGCATATGCTTACATTGAAACAATTGGCGTCCCAGACAAAACAAATGTCAAGATTACCATCAAAGAATATGACCCAACTTTTTTTGATGGGGATGAAATTATTCTAACTACCAATGCCCAAGTCATGAGCAATTGCATACACCGCAAGTTTACAATTGATAAAGCATGGCATTCTAATGAAAGCGATCAGTTAAGCGAAGTTTACTTTGAAGTGGAGGGAATGGTCACAATTAACAAAAAAGAATATAATCTTAAAAAAACCTATCCTGCGAATACAGATGATTATTTATATATTGTTGATAATGGTATTTTGATCACCGTAATTATAAAACTTCCTCATTCTCAAAGTACCGACAAATGGGAAGGAAAAGGTCTTGGCGGCCATACTGGTATTGCTATCGGTCAGGAATTTTATGATTTTGGTCCTGATGTCAATCAATATGCAACTGGCGGAAGCCCGATTACAGGCGTAGCCGGAATACCATGGTGGGACCAGCAAATACTTGATGGCTCAGGGGGGAGATTGACAAGACTATCAGATGTTGATCTCCCTGATATTCTTTCCTACATAAATGCTAATATAAAGCAAAATGTTTACAAAGTAGAATTTACAGTAACAACTGAACAGGCAAAAATGATCGAAAAATGGTGGCTAGATCGTTATAAAAATCTCGGAGTCTATGCATGTCTACCATGGTCCGGAGAGCAGTGTATAACAACGGTGAGAATTTCTCTTGAAAAAGCAGGTGTCATTCCTGCTTCCAATGTTCAAACACCAGACGGGTTCCTGAAACACATGAAATTATTCTCAACAAACACCGCCGGTCCCAACAAATATAAAGCGGCGAAAGTCACCCAGATTCAATGGGAGTAATTATCGTAACAAAAAGGAGAATTATTTATGAGAATCGTAAATTTCTTGGCGCTTACCACAGCTGTTTTATTGACAGCATGCATAGGAAAACCAAAAAGCATCAAAAAGAAACTTGTCGGTAGCTGGGTTTGCACACAGTCCGACATGGATTTTCACAGCAGATCTTTACAACTTCTTTTTTACAAAAATGATACTTTTTACTGGTATCTCAAAGAACGAAAACCAACACCATATGCACGAGGAATATACGAGGTAGAAAAATCAAAAGTTAATTTTCGATTTAATGACACCGGAGAACAGATTGTTTTTAAAATTGTAAAACTCCAAACCAGACTTCTTGAAGTTGAATACAATGGAAACCTTGTTACATTTAAGAAAATCGCAGCCTTGAAAACATTACCATAAGTGCCCGCGAGATGAACATACTGGGGCCAATGAGAAATGGATTCAGAAATTTGGGCAGCTGATTTTTATTGCTACCTGAACCCACTCGCCACGATCCCCACCGACTGCCCACGAAGCGCCGCCCAAGTCCATTGCTCTCGCGATTCCCCGGCCCAACGCCCATATCGCTTCACCGTGAAATTCGAATCGCACCTTCTTTTCTTCGCGCAAATGTTAGAGCCCCTATTTTATGGCGCCATTCAATATAAGCATTAATATCCGCAGTCCCTATTTTCGAAAGCGCCATGCTTCCAAGGTCCGAGGCAATCAAATAACGCTTAAGCGTTTCCAGCTTGCGGCGAGTAGTCTCATTTTGCGAGGTCAATTGCCAGCGCGAATAACGATCAGTTAACCAGTCAGCGAGTGTTAGAGTAGGGGATGAATTGCGCGGCTCGGGCAATTCTGGATTCGAGAGTATCGCTCGTGTCGTTCCCGTTCCTCCCTGATAACCGAGGTTCTCGTTCCTTTGGCTCTCCGCCCGGCCCTTGAGTAGAAGCTGTGCCCTGGCTTCCTCTGCTTGGGCTATCGTCCCATTGATGCGCGTCGTATAGCGTTTGCCCTCGACTCTTCGCGGGAAATGCCGCGGTTGTGCCGAGAATGCGAAGGCTACTTGGTGCAAGGTTCGAACGTGCTGCAATGAGCGAGGACTGAACAACTGTGCCGCTTGTACGGAATACCCCGACCCAAAACAATGTCGTCGCTTCAACAACGTCATTGCGAAGCTATTTGGGATAGTCTTTAACTCGAACCGGCGTGCATGTGTGCTCAAAATCCGGGAAGTTGGCGAAGAGGCTTTTGCTCAGCAGATGGCACGTGACCGACGCCAAAGTCTGCCTCGTCGATAGCTTGGTTAATTGGTCAATGAGGAAACAAGTAGCTGTCTTCATTCTAATACAAACAAAAGGACGCATTTATACCCGAGGCATTGCTAGGCGGGTTTATTTTTAATAAATATACTTAGAATATTCTTCAATTTTTTTCAGAAGCCGGTTGCCTAGATAATTATTCTTCGAACTTAATGCATTATAGATCTCGCGTGCTTCTTCGCGATACTGAATGATCTTCTCTTGCTTCCAATAATGTGGTGGAGTATCCAAATTACAT
>JBNKEI010000017.1:0-34028 GCA_050288705.1 Myxococcales bacterium | reverse complement strand
CATCATCGAACCGCCGAATTTCGTCAACGACCGACAAGTTATTCAAGAATTCTAGAATCTTCGATGGACAACCGCGAAGCGGTAAGCCGCTCTCGACATCTCTATTCTCGGTAAAGGACGAGGGTGTAGACGACACGCCGAGATGCGGAGAATGGCGGAGCGTGCTTCGGCCAGAGCCCGAAGACTGTGGTTGTTGCTCGCCTGCTGACGACGCATTGACCGAGAATTCATCGCCGTCCCTTTTATGGCCGATTGCCGGTGTCGAGCCTGAACTTGACGGCGACCCCAAACGGGAAGGCGACGTACGGCGAGGACTTTCAATGGATCTTGCAATATCGCGATGCGCAGGGGAATTAATGCTGCTAGTCATACAAGATGCTCCGATGAATCAAGGCGCAATTTAGCATTATCTACAACATGCTTTAGAAGTTTCAGGTCATTTGCAGAAAGCCCGTCAACCAGAACCAATGCTCTTACTTCTTCTTCGCTAAATGAGCCATATAGCTGACTGACCGATGGCTGCGTTCAGAAATAGAGAAACTAGCACGCTCACTCGATTCGGTTCCCCAACGAATTTGGTCCGACAATGACTGAATCGCCCCTTTTCAAGACGCCGCTTTCTTCTGAGTTCAATCCAGCGGAACGCTTATGTTCAATCGCTGCAATGATGCGCTCGCGATGAAAGGCTTGGCGAGTCGTGAGATGATCTCCATCCTTCGCGGCCATCGTGCCGTCCCGGTGCACGTCGAAATCACCCTCGAGCTGCGCGGCGAAGTCCTCCTCGAGAAGTTTCGCGCTCGCTGGGTAGCGCGTTCAATGGCGTTGCGTGTATTTTTGTCCATCGCTCAGGCAACCTCCCACAGAATGGCAGAGCACTTCTGCGTTTGGAGCACCGTCCGACCAGGGCCGCCAAAGTCAACGCGCTGGATCGCTTTACCGAAGGCGTTCGCCGGTTGGCTGGTGTTGAGAATGAGCAGGAGGTAACGGCGTCCTGTCTGAGCGAGAAGCTTCTTGTAATCCTTGAGGATGCTACCCTCACTTGGATGACATTTGTTGGTGTGTTCGGGCAAGAAGAGGAAGCGCTCGTTGCTCGAGGGCTCTTGATATGGGTCGAGCGAGTAGTAGCCGGTCAGATTCTTTTTGAGGTAATCAAGGCCATACAACTTGATCTCCACGACTGCGTTTGGCACATCCTCGTTGTCCGTTTCGTAGAAGGCCAGATCATTCTTGTTGTGGGAGTTTGTGTAAAAGCAGAGGGAGCCTGCTGGCCGGTGGAAACGGAAGTACCGGTACGCCTCTCCCTGTAGCCATACCTCGCGTACGCCACCAGCATCGAGCACTTCCTCCAGTCGAGGCTGGCGCCAGGCTAAAAAGTCTCTAAGCTCCCGCATATAGTCGATCATTGAACGATAACCTTTTTGCTCGCACCGATGAGCCGCGAACACTCCCCGCGCAAGGCATCAAGCGCGGCCTCGAGCTGCTCCTCGGTCTCAATGCCACCATCGAAATACTTGCCAACACTCACCGTGACGACGCGCTCGCCGTCAATAATGCGCATTAGCTCTGCGACGGCTGTGCGCAGGCGGCCTTCACAGGCATCGCGATCAGCACGAAGCTGCGGATCGGTTTGTGGTTCAACGGGACAAATATTCTATGCCCTACATTTCAGGGGCCCATAAATGGATATGATGGACTAACGTGCTTTCAATATCATATTCGTACGCTTCGTTCCCGAGACCTACTGTCGTGTTCGAAATCTTGGTTATAAGGGTGACAATCAAGCGCTCTCGCAGATTTGAACCTCGACCCGACACTACAGTGGTATTCATAGATTGCTTGGGACCATTACCATTGCGATGTAGAAATTCAAAAGGTATTTTCTTGATACAGTATTCGGTTGCTGAGAATTCATAGTAACCGAATCGGGAAAGGAGTAGAAGATGATTCTTATTGGCGAGCTTATTAATAATAAGCTAGTATTGAGTTCGTATACGCTGTATAAGATCACATATCTCGAACGGAATAATTCTGCTGGCGGTTGATATGTATGGTGAGATCCACTCAGCAGCAAAATTAACTGAATCAAAACTTTGATTAGGGAACTTGACTCGCAGGTGCCAATTTATTGTGGTATATGCTACGCGTGCGAGCCGAGAATCCAGACTGTCGCCTTCAAATACACCCGCAACGGCAAGATATTTTCCGTCGTGTTTTGCGATTCCTTCCGCTAGGAAGCGCAAAGGACCGGGTTGTGGAGTTTGAACTGTCTTTTCCGCGATAAACAAGTAGCCAACCCCAGTTTCTCGATGTTTCGTTGATAGGTGATCGAGGTCTTTAACAATGTTATTTGCAGTAGAGTATGTAATGGTTCGTTTCATAATAACAATAATGAGATTTCTCCAGAGTAGGACGTGGTTTCCATCTGTGTTGCGAACGATCACGTTGTGGTTTCTTGTTGTTGTATCCATAGCAACCTCGCAAGTGTGTCTATATAGGTGCACACGTCTAGCACAGAACAGGTGAGAAACCTTAGGTAAAAATCAGCAAATTGGAAGTGGGTTCCTATGGGCGGTGGTCACTTCCAAATGAGAGTTAGAATGGGTGCAACAAAACGGGATCTGTGGTTGTTGCCAATGCTTTAGGGGTATGCATGTCGCAAGGTGAATGAGTGTGCTGTTGTTTTGCTGCCAGGCAAAGGTTAGCGTTATGGATTCTAAAAATCTTCTCGACCCATGGTGTTATGATTGGTAGTCTCTTTTCAAGTGTTGACGGGTATCTGGCGACTAAAACAAAGGTAGGTGTTCTCGGTTTACAGATTAAGGGGAAGGCATTGAATTTCTTTTCCGTGCCGGCTGATTTCAAAAAGAAAACCATTGAAAAGTATGCGAATTTGAACAGAAGGTTCCCATAGTGCAAAAATAGTTGGCCGCTTATGAAAATATTGCCGAAAACAATATTTTCGGTTCTGGGCGCGAGATTAACAAAATATCGCAAATTGCATTGAGTAAGCTAGGAGAATACCTTAGGTATTTATAAGAGTAAGGGAATAAGGTTTTATTATATGCTTAATTTGTCGTACATTGGCAAATGAGGAATTTGCTGAAAAAGGGTTCGAAAAATAAAAAGCTTTCTAGAAAGGCTGCATGAAGTTGGGGTTATTCATCTTGCTGCTGCCATGCTTTTGTTGATAGAAATAATAGCAATGATGTCGATGGTTTTCGAAATTCGAAAACTTCAACGATAGCTTAAATAAATGCTGTGAATAAGGCTCATTTCTTTAAAAGAATGGGCGTCTCTAGTGATGTTATAGATGAGTCTATTAATAGGAATTTTCACGTTTTGCAGAGGATTGGTCGAGTATTTCCGAATGGTGTTGAAATAGTAGCAAATTTTGGATTGCTATATAAAGGAAAAGCATTCAGGTGACTTGCTTGATTTGTTGTTTTTTTAGCCCTGCGAGAAAAATGATTGCTTTGAAAGTGGGAACAATGAAAAGCTTGAAAAATTTATTGAACCTTTTATGTGAAGCACGGCTTTGTAAGAAAGATTGTTATGCTTGTGGTTATTGAGATGCATATGTTAAAGATTTTTTCAAAGACACTGATTTAAATGCAGTAAAAAATCAATACCATCTGTTGGTATCAGAGGATCGGTTTAGAAAAATAATATCTACTGCCATGTTGTAAATTGATTGTCGGTTGTTGCTGATTTTATTATCGGCGAATTGCTAACCATGGATGAGTTACGAGTAGGTCTTTGTTGCTAGCTGGACATCTGGAAAGCATCCACTGGATAGCATTCGTCAAAATGCCTTTGTCGATATTTCCGATGTTGTGCTTTGTTCTCTCTGCAGCGATCCACTCGCATGCCTCCAATGGATTGGTGTGAAAAGATATTAATGGTCCAAGGCCAAAAAAACCTGCGATTACCAAAAGCATTCGTAACTCGATGCGGTTGCAGCGAGTTCCTGTGTGGTCAACTACTGCCATGGGTTTGACTTGTTTTGCATACTGCTTCATAATAGACTTTGCGTATTGATTCGTTTTGAATGAAACACTTTCCATTGCTACAGAAATAATCAAAAGCGAAGTTACCTTGTCGCTACTTAAATTAAGATTCGAAAGTGCAGGCAAAAGCGCCTGATCTAATGTGTCTTTTGTCGGTGCTTTTTTCCAGATAATCGTGAAGACATTCTCTACCTCTCCACGTAAGTAGTTTTCAGTTTCATCGAAATTTGATATTCGGAGTTTCAAAAGCTCGTTGTCGCACATTGGCGATTACTCTCCTCGTGAAAATTTCCTAAAGCCCACACCCTCTTGATAAGCGACGCATGTATACCATGGTTGCTAGGAAAAAAGCTAGTCCCAGGACTCCTTATTGCCCAAGAACTCCCGAACTGTATGGTTTTCTTGTAGTCAGAAAGCGAGTCCCCGGCGCACCGTCGTTATTACGATGAGCAACGTGAGCTTTCTGCGCAGTAAAACTAAACGTCGAACTTGACTCCAATGCGACTAAAGTCAAGGTGTCTTATTGCCTCCCAGCTTCAACTACATCAGATCGGATTCACTGACGAAATGGCTTTTTTATTAGGTGCTTCACGCTGAGAGGTCAGGCTAGCTTGCTTCACTTCTCTGAACGTGGCTCTTTTCAGATCGCAGGCTAGCTTGCTGACTTTCTAAATACGATGAAGAAAGGTAACGTCTATTGAGTGTCTCCTTTTTTTGTTATTCGAAAATAGCTAGAAAGGCCTGTCTGAGACAGGCGCTTGGTATTCAAAATAAAAGGTCTAGATCTACTGCGATTCTTAATATGAATTATTTCTTCTCGGAGAACAAACATAGGCAAAACCTGATACTATGCTCCGACGAATGCTGGAAACTCTTAGGCGCGCTGGTTAATAGTATTGCTTATGGCTATATATTATTGCACGCTTTGTTTCTATGCTACGCCAACGCAAGACTGTTGTATGGAATCCTTAGTTTGGAATAAAAATGTAGATTCAGCGCAACGTGCTCCGAGTTCAATTTCGAATGGGAATCGGAGTGATCGCCAATTTGAGCTGACATCAATTTCTGGAACTACAAGTCTACTTTCCATATGATTATTAACCGATTGATAGTACTCATGAATGCGATATTGAGGAAAGGACTTAATTCTTCGTGTATTTACAATCGGTTCAACTATCTTGCGGTATACCGACAACTTTGCGCAAGCAACTACTAGTGGCTGAATGCCATTAACCGGCTTTAAGAAATTGTAAGAAAATAGAGAGCCAACGAGTGCACGGGCAATCTTATTGCTTCGGATGAAAAATTTTGGGATTACCGCGAGTTTTGCTCCTTCGCAGATCTTGCGTGTAATCAAACTTCTTTCTGAGTTTGCACAATTAAGAATTGGAATTAGATCGTCTAGGGTTACATTGCCAAATTGTTCTACAAAAGTTTTTTTTTCTAATAATCCAAATGTTCCTGCTAATTCGCCATCAATCAGAGCCATAAGGTGGCGATCTGGCCAGGATTCTACTTTTTTCTCCAAATCATAGACTCCATCAACGAACCGAACACCATATTCCTTACCGTAAACATGAGCCAGCAATTCCCTACATGCCTTAATTTCAGATTCTGTTTCTGCGGGTCGAATGGTGAGTTTCATTGTGTGAATACCTCCTAATGCGGTGTTTCACTGAATACCCCCCGGTAAGAATGCCCGGTCCAAAACTGGTCGTGCGGAGTGTGGTCGAAGTTTATCTTCCGAATGAAGTGGTCGCCCTAATCGAAAAACCACCATTGGGCGCTGACTGGTCATGAGGCGACTGCGCAGGGCGAGACTAGCGCTAGTAACCTCGGTAATGCCGGCTTCCATGCCATTAGATAAACCTTCGCGTTGTAGCAGCAAAGCGAGTTCGGCATAGGCTTGGCCTGCGGAGAGGCGATGTTTAGTATCATCACTGGGCGAGGTAAGAACAGCTACTGCTGAGGCGCTACGCATTCCCAATCCGGCGGTTTTTGCAAAGGCAGCTACTTCGTTTGGTAACAGCGGTCCCTCTCCCAAAAGACCTTTGTGAACTCGCCGAGTGGTTTCTTCAGAAAGACCAAATTCCCTCCCGCGCATTCCTACTGGCGAAGGTGAATCGTCAGGAAGAAGCCAAGCTCCCAATTCGCGGGCGAATGCTTGGCGATTCATTACTGTTCCGTAAGCAATTTCTTGAAATTTGCCCATGAAAAACCGACTGGCTGAATCCTGCAGAAAATGAAGGTGCACAGGATACTTGGCAATTTGGCTGTGCATTCGCTCGGCTAGTCCTTCAGGAATAGCTGAACGGTCGTATTCCGCCCGAACCATTCTTCTTTTTTGAATCGCATGCAACCAACTAAAGCATAAAGACTCTTGGGCCCCATGCTGCATATGAATTCGCGCTAACCGTACGTATCTCGGCCCTTGGTGTTCCCAGGTTTTGGTTTGTGTGACGGGTACCGAATCAAATTCGGTATGAAATGATAAGCCGTAACATTGCGACGCGATTTCTATAAACGCAATCACGCATCCAACGCTTATAGTTGCCTGCCGCCCATCAACGTCAGAAGCAGGTAAAACAAACGTTCGATCGAGCCAAACTTCCAGTATTCCCCCCGGGAGTAATCGAAATCGTTGGGGGACCGTATTGTGAGTGGTAGGCCCTAGAAGGCCAAATTGGCAGAGATAATGAAGCTGCGCTTGCGATACTTCGTTTGTTGAACCCAAACTCCAAAAATCATTTGGTGTCAGAATGGGAAAATTCCAGGCTGCAAATGGATTTTGATTAGTACTTTTGCAATAGGAAACTCCGGAAGCAACAGCGCATGACAGGTCCATAACTCACCTTTTTAGTAGTCGACAGAGCCGTTGGTTTTTCTTGATAAAAGATCGTATGCAGAACGATTTGGGCTTCGGTTGTGCCCAAGGACATAAAGAGCTAATTCTTTTCCACCAATGGCTCCGGAAGCCATGGCAGTAGCACCTGACTGAGGAAGACTGGCGGTGGGTTGTTCGCCTTTTTCTTCCCAAAAATCCAAAAACGGAGGGTCGGCAAAATTTGGTCCGCAAAGATGTTCCACAAATCTGTAGATGTCGTTTCGAGTTCCTCCTCGGGTCTTTTTGAGGGCAATCATTAATTCTTCATCGGTTATTCCTTCAGTCAAATTGGCATTTCTATCGTTGCTGAAATAATTCCAGAGAAAATACGCTCGATTCCCCATATCCGAAGCCATGAATACATCGATCCCATGAACTCGTGCGCGTTCTCTTACAAATACTTTAAGTTCCAAGTCATCCATTTCCTCAACAAGAATATCTAGCTTGGGCTCGTTTTTTCCATCTCCAAGAAGAAATCGATCAATATTCTCGCGGGTAATGCCTTCAGAATAAATATTGTATTTAGTGTAAGGGTCAACTAAAAGCTGCTCGTAAGCAATATATTCGGCTTTGGCAACTCGCGGGGTGTCGTACGGATCGCGAGGATTATTGCGGCATGCTCTGCTTTGTGCAGCATGACGAATACTCATTCGTTCGCCGCGATTGAAATTAGTAATTTCCACCCAATCGGGATCAGCGACCTTTACTCTTTTGGGGCGAGCTTCTCTAAGCCATCCCTCTAGAACATTTCCTCCTAAACTTGCTCCCGCAAATCCTACCACGGTTGATTCAAGCTTTTGGCGAACCTCTCGCCAAGACCAATTTCGTTGTGGGTTGGTAAGGAGCATTCCATTGCTGGAAACCAAAGCCAGTCGGTGCCAGAATTCTGGAGCCACCAAGTAGAGGTTTCCTTGGTGATGATCAAAAACATAGGTTCCGTAATCAGGTTCCCATTTTCCTAAAGAGTAGGCTTGAGCTACCAGGTTTTCATAATGTTCTAGTTCGCGATCGTACAATTGCCGAAGAGTCATTCCTTTTTCTATTGGAGGGGAATTGGCAAATTGCGATACCGCTTTATTGAGGTCATCAAATGTAGTTCGAACGAGGGGGTATTGTCGTTCAATTGGAATTCTAACCGGAAGAGTATGCCCGAGCTTTTCTAATCGGGGGTGGTATAATTCTACTGTTCCGTCATTTTGGTAGACTACTTGTCCCAAAGAATGCGCTGTTCTTGCGCTAAATAGAATTGGCTGCAAAGAAAAACCATGCTCACTAGCCTCAAAATGTAGCGAATTATCCTGCTTTTCAAAAATAGAACTGATTTGACTATCACAACTTGTTCCGTTGCTTACGTGATTTTGCAACGAAGAGCATTCGGTCATCCCAGACATCCTTACTACCCCCGCTGGTGATGGACTGCTGCATATAAACAAACATCTCTAAATGAAAGAATGACTACTTGGTCATTTTACGCAATTCTTCGGATGCTATTAAACTCCCTATTGCGTTAGAATAGTCGACGAACAATAACGGCCAAAAAATCTAACTCTGTACTTACGAACTATCTGGTGGAAACTATATGTCTTTTACAAAAAGGTTCAAGTTTTTTTTGAAAATTTGGCTTTGTTGAGTCTTTGATAGCAAAAAATTTTAAATCCCTGAGCATGGCAGTCAGAAGCAGGAAGGCTCAAAATAGTTTTTTAATAATTTTATTAACTTATGACAGATTGACAGGCGATGCAAATGATATTTCGACAGCACCTTTTTTGTCATGAGTCCAGCAATTAACTTGCTTGCTTCTAAAGTTGCTTATAAGTTCGAATTCAATCCCAAAAAAGAAGCCTGAACACCACCTTTTAAGGGGGGCAGTGACCGGTTTAAGAGCTTTATCAGGAAAAATTAATTCGTATTTGAAATCTGTTAATTGAAAAGGAAAAGAATAGCTCAAAGGCGAGCGTCTGCAAAGAAAGAAATTCTACCTCTTTGCTATTTGTAGGGTAGCTGTCTGGACAGTAGACCGAGCATGGGTGCTTTGTTATTATTTTGTATCCTAATTTCCCTACATCTTCCGGAGTTGCCGAAAGGCTGCAAAAGCTGTTGCCCGAATCGTACACCAGTCTATTGAGGTCAGAAGGGTAGAGGTTAGTGAATTTGAAGCTTATAGGAAGCCATGGTAGTAGGGGAGGGTGAGATTGGCCTGGCCTGCTGCGCATTTTTTTCTGCTCGGCATCAGTCAGCCAGTGTATCGTGCTGGGCGTGCGGTATATGGATGAGAAGTATAGAATTTGCCAGATAAGGCCATCTAATACTAAGTCATGGCCAGCATGATGGTTAAGCAAGACAACATTAATTAGTAAGGTTAAGGAGCGGACGATGTCGAAGACCGAGAAGAAGACCTCAACTACCAAACGAAAGCCCAATGCAGCTTTCATGAAACCTATGCAGCCAGACGAAGTTCTTGCCAAGGTGGTAGGAGCCGAGGCTATTCCCCGGACTCAGGTTACTAGCAAGATGTGGGATTACATTCGCAAACATAACTTACAGGACCAGAACGACAAGCGCATGATCAATGCTGATGAAGCTCTAACCGAAGTATTCGGGGGGAAGAAGCAAGTAACCATGTTCGAAATGACTTCCCTAGTGAATAAGCACCTTTCTGAGCCTTAATCAGTAAATTTTTTTCAGTGTAACTATTCAGTGAAAACAATTGCGCCAGTTCTGCCAACATCCTCTCTCCCTCTGGGAGAGAGTTAGAGTGAGGGAAAAGTGAATGAGAAATCCAGTCTTGACTCAATCCCTCACCCTGACCCTCTCCTGGAGGGAGAGGTTCTTTGTTCGCATGTCATCTGAATAGTTACTTTTCCTTTATCCTTAAGGTTCTAGAAGTCGAGATTATAGGAAGCCCGGTGGAATTTTTGCCAGACAGTAAGTTTAGCTCCTCGGGTGGTTGTAATCAGGGGATAGGGGGTAGCTCGGGCTAGCAAATGCATATAAGAGATCCTATCCATGGAGCTATTCTGATTAATGATGACGAAAAGCCCATTATCGATAGCCAATTTTTTCAGAGACTGCGTTGCATTAAGCAGTTAGGTTTTGGCGAACTTGCTTTTCCCGGAGCGACGCATACTCGGCATGCCCACTCCCTGGGGGCAATGCATATTGGTAGCCGGGTATTCGATGCAGTGTTTGCTCGCTCAAGTCTTGGCGAACGTCAGCGTTTGCGACTGCGGCAAGCGGTTCGCTTGGCCATGCTGTGTCATGATATCGGTCACTTGCCGCTGTCTCATGCTTCTGAGCATATGGCTCCTTTGCGTGCTTGCTTGTATTTGCCCGATTGGATTCCTTGCTCTCCATCTCTCCACGGATGCCACGAAGAAATTGCTGCCAGTATTTTACTAAATTCCTCCCTCACTCCTGCTCTAAAAAAATGTTTGCAATCTTGGGAATTGGGGCCAGAGGCAGTCGCGGCGTTGGTATTGGGAATCGATCCCCCCCATTCGGAATTTGTGGTCCAGGGAAAAGACTATGGGCCAGTATTGAGGCATATAGTTTCTGGAGAGCTTGATGCTGATCGCATGGATTATCTACTGCGCGACTCTTTTTATACCGGTGTTCAGTACGGACGTTATGACCTCGATTGGATTATCGAAAACCTGCAACCAGTGGAAATAGATAGCAAAGTTCATTTGGCCATTAACAAGGCGGCAATTTTTGCGTTCGAAGATTTTTTGCTGTCGCGATTTCACATGTTTGTGTCGGTTTACTACCATCATACCAGTATCAATTTTGATGAAATGCTTCGCCGGTACAGTAGAGAAGCCCCTGATGAACTGGATATTCCCGCGCATCCACATAAGTTTGTTCAGTGTGACGATATTTGGTTAGCCATGACGTTGCGTAGCTCTTCCAATTCTTGGGCGCGTCGCATTGTTGATCGCAACGGATACAAATTGGTAGTTCAGGCCACCGAGCTAGACTCTCAATACGATACTCAAGCCATTGTTGAAGCCTTCAAGGAAGCCCAGATCGACCATTTTAAAGTTGAATCTCTGGGTATACTTTCCAAGTTCTTTTCCAGCAACTGTGGGCATTCTTTGTACGTGTATGATCATGACGTGCAAATGGCTACTCCGGTAGCTGAGTACACTCCCTTATACCATCGCTATGCCCAAGCAGTACGCTTGACTCGATTTTATTGTCAACCGGAGCAAATAAAAGAAGCGCGAGATCTGGTGTCGCGGATGGTGAAAAAGGACTAATCGAGAATACTTTTTGCTGTCCTGGTTGATTTGGTGGAAAGAGCTATTGGCAATCTAATCTCAAATGTTGTCCCCTTGCCAGGCGTGCTATGAAAGCCAATAGTACCACCTTGGTTTCCAATAAGCATTTGAGCAGTGGTTAGGCCTAAACCCAATCCATAAGGTTTGGTAGTGATCAGTGGTCTGAATAGCAGTCGCTGAACATCTTCGGGAATTCCCGGTCCATTATCGGAAATCATAATAACTACTACTGCGGTTTCTGCCATAAGCTGAACCGTAAGTTTGCCTCCTTTGGGCATAGCGTCATAGGCATTTTGTAGAAGATTTCCTAAAGCTTCCTGAACTTGATTGGGGTCGACCGCTACTTCGGGAACTTCCGGAAGAATCTCGGTGAGGGAAATATTGTCGGGTGAAGGGTGAGCTGACAGTGCAGTACGAACCATGCGGATAGTATCAGTAGGGTAGCGTATAGGAGTGCGCACACGGGCATGGTCAAGAAGCCCAGAAATTATTCGGTTCGCTTTCCATGCCTCCTCAACAATGATTGATACTGAGTTACGAATATCGTTGTCGTCATCATATTTACTGCTGGCTTTTTGTAGCAGGTATACCGCATTGGTAATTGAGGCAAGGGGATTGCGAATCTGATGAGCTACTCCGCCCGCTAGCTGGCCTAGCATAGCCAATCGCTCTTTACGCACTAGCTCTTCTTGGGCTGCTTCTAATGCTGCAGTGCGCTCATGAACGCGGCGCTCAAGTTGCTCGTTAGCTTGGCGCAAAGCATCTTCGGCTGCTTTCAGTCGAGTTATGTCATGAATTATTCCCACTAAATGGGTGACTTCGCCGTCGCGAGTTTGCAGCGGAATGCGGGTAGTGGTGAGAAAGCGGCGGGTTCCCGAGGCCAAGGTTATGGTTTCTCCATCTGCTTTAGTGGGGGACACAGAAGCAAACACTTCTCTTTCTTTTTTTCGAAACCAGTCAGCTTCTTGGACCGAAAAAATGTCATAGTCGGTCTTATCCAGAATCTGTTTTTTGGTGAGGCCCGTCAGTTGGCAAAAAGCTTCGTTAATAAGCACGAAGCGAAAGTCTTTGTTTTTTACAAAAATGGGCTGGTCCACCTGCTCCATCACGGTGGTATAAAATTCCCGGTCAGACCTGGTCTCAGGAAAATCAGTCATAGCGGTTTAACCTTTGGTTAATAAAAGTCGCTAAATAAGCGAGGGGCTTCAAAATCTTCCGCAGAATAGCTTGCTTGTTTCTGGTCTCGCCCCCATTTTTTTTCTGGAGGCGACGAAAAATGGGGGAGAAAGGCTCACTGACAATATTCCGAGTCAAAGGAATCCCGGTACGAATTCATTTTACGTTTTTGATAATTCTACCTTACCTAGCCTATGTGATTGCTCGCGCTACTCCAGTGTTGGCTGGTCTAGCTGGCGTTAATCCTGATCAAATGAGAATTCCCTACCTGGGCATGGGCTTTATTCTCGCGTTGTTTCTCTTTGTTTGTGTTCTGATTCATGAGTGGTCGCATGTCTGGGTTGGCCTGAAAGGGGGAGGCAAGGTCGAAGGCATTACCCTGATGATCGTGGGTGGAGTCTCGGAAATTTCCGAAATGCCCCCGCGGCCTTCGTCCGAGGCGGCAATGGCCGCTGCGGGGCCGGTGTCGAGTTTAATCTTGGCGTTCATAAGCCTTGCGGGCTTTTTTTTGGTAGGTTTTTCGCCGGATCTTCGCTTTGCTCTGTATTACCTCTTTTACATGAATCTGGTACTGGCAATTTTTAACGCATTGCCTGCTTTTCCAATGGATGGGGGACGAATACTGCGAGCATTGCTGAGCATGATTACCAACCGAGTACGAGCAACTCGTATCGCTTCCTGGGTAGGACAAGGAATGGCAGTGCTTTTTTTTGTCGCCGGTCTGCTCAGCTATAATTGGGTTCTGATGTTAATTGGCTTTTTGGTGGTTTTAGGCGCGCGCGCTGAGTGGGAAATGGTGAAAGCGGGCCTATCCATGAATGGTTTGAAAGTAGAGCAGGCAATGGTGCGTTTTCCTCCTATTTTAGAAGCCGACGAAAGCCTTTCCTCTGCAATCGAGCGTGTGGATAGAGAGCAAAGGACAACCTATTTTGTAGTATCTCAAGGAGCGCTTTTAGGAGCGGTTTTGTCTTCGGACATTGCCCGGCAGAGTGAAACCTTACCAAAGGGAAGAGTAGAAAAAAACTGGCAAGAAGATCAATATTCTCCGCGCATAGTTGGGCATTATTCTGAACAACCTTCTAAACAAGCTATTGAGCACCCTGTAGTAGTTTCTCAGTTGGTGCGCAAAGATGTTCCCCGCTTACGATCGCAGCAGGATTTGGCCAGCGCTGCCAGGCTTCTACGGACTTCGGGCTACGATTCGCTTCCGGTTTTGCAAGACGGCATGCTATTGGGATCGGTGTCGTTTGCTACCATTGCTTCTGCCATCCGTGCACGCGATTCTTCCAAATCTGGAGGACCTCATTCTTATGGCCGGGAAATCAACTGAGCAACTTAAGTTAAGGAGCTTGGCTATCCACTACGAGAGCCAATTAGGTCGGCGCTACGGGTTTGTGCGAGACGCGCATAGAGAGTTGTGGTAAGCAGGTACCAAAAATGGGTGTGGCCGAAACTAATAATATCGCCATTCCGCAATGGTAACTCTCTTTTCACCGTGGCGCTACCGTTCAAAAGAGTACCATTGGTGGAATCCAAATCTCTTATGGTGCACATACTTCGTACCGAATCCCAGTGAAGTCGCGCATGTAGCTTAGAAACCGAAGGATCGTCTATTACTAAATCGCAATCTGCCTGCCGACCTACTACCAACTCATCTTCGGTTTTCAAAATGGGGAGAATAGTAACTGCCAGGTCGTCAATGGAAAACAACAGCGCCAGGGAGCCTTTGGCTACATCTTCTTTCTTTGCGGGCGCGGTAATGGCCACGTTCATAGGCATACCAAAGGAATCGAAAGTCGCATCGGAGAAAACGTTATCGCGTCGAATCAAGGTAAAAGGGCCTAGTTGCTGACAAAATTCTTCCAAAGAAACCATTGCTGCCATAGCTCGCAACTCTTTTATAGAGAGCATTGTGCCTCCAAAAAAATGACTTCGAAAAACCAAGAAGCAATTGTGCCCAAAGACTATCCCTTAGTCAGCATCAAAACCAGCTTCCAGTAGGGAGCAACGGGTATGAGGTACGATGGCTTTAACCTGCTTTCGTGGTGGAAACGAAGTGAGTTTGTCATGTAAGAGCAGAGGAAGCCGGGTCTTTTACTAGTTTGTGTGGGACGAAAGAGTAAGTAAACCGTTTGCCTCCATGGTTTTTTTGTTGGACAGCAGCTATTCTCGAAAATTCTAAATGAGACATAAGGGAGAAGAGGAGATTCAATGCCTATGCGTGCGAAGATTAAGGAAGAAACCGTAGCTTGCCTTGAAGAGGCCCGTGCGCTGGAGATGGCGCGAGCCCATAGTGGCAGAACTGGCATGGACCGTGAGTCGCTTCGCCGTGCATTCGCTGCCCATCTTCAGTGCTCCCTGGGCAAGGACGAGCACACCGCTACCATACGCGATCGTTTTATTGCGGTATCCCACGCTGTACGTGATCGCTTGATGAATCGTTGGATCGAGACCCAACAATCCTATTACAAGGCAGATTCCAAGCGAGTCTACTACCTTTCGTTAGAGTTTTTGATGGGACGCGCATTGGGGAATAATCTGCTGAATCTAGGCATGGAAGAAGCCATGCGTAGCGTTCTAGCGGATTTAGGCGTAGATCTAAACGATTTACTGGAGCAAGAAGCAGACGCCGGGCTGGGGAATGGTGGTTTGGGAAGGCTAGCAGCTTGTTTCCTAGACTCCATGGCTACCTTGGGGTTGCCGGCTTATGGATACGGAATTCGCTACGAGTTTGGGATTTTCGATCAGGACATACGTAACGGGTACCAAGTGGAAAAGCCCGAGGAATGGCTGCGTTTTGGCAATCCTTGGGAGTTCCCCAGGCCAGAGTACATGGTTCCGGTTCATTTTCATGGTCGCACTGAGCGACCAGCAGGTGCTTCTTGTCGTACAAAAACTGCGTGGGTAGACACTCGTAGCGTAATGGGAATGCCCTACGATAATCCCATTGCGGGATACGGAAATGACGTAGTTAACACTCTTCGATTGTGGCAAGCCCGGGCGTCGCGCGAGTTAGATTTGGCCGATTTTAATGCCGGAGACTACTTGGCCGCGGTGGAAGAGAAGAATATTTCCGAAAACATTTCCAAGGTACTTTATCCCAACGATTTGACCGTGATGGGAAAAGAACTTCGTCTGAAGCAGCAGTACTTTTTTGTAGCCTGCTCAATTTTCGACATAGTGCGTCGCTACAAAAAAGCGCATGCTAGTTTCGATGAATTCGCAGAAAAAGTAGCTATTCAGCTCAACGATACCCATCCGGCAATCGCCATTGCCGAATTGATGCGTGTTTTGGTGGATGAGCAAAATTTGTCTTGGGATTACGCCTGGGCAATTACTCAAAAGACTTTTGGTTACACCAACCATACCCTGCTGCCCGAAGCTTTAGAAAAATGGTCGGTCGATCTGTTTAGCCGATTGTTGCCGCGGCATTTGGAAATCATTTTCGAGATTAATCAACAGTTTTTAGACCAGGTAGCTCGTCGCTATCCCAATGACGCCGGGAAATTATCGCGGATGTCGCTTATTGAGGAAGGGACTTGGAAGCAAGTGCGCATGGCTCACCTAGCAGTGGTGGGAAGTCACTCCACCAACGGAGTGGCGGCATTACACACTGATCTTTTGAAAAAAGATCTTTTCCACGATTTTTGTGAGCTATGGCCCGAGAGGTTCAACTCCAAAACCAATGGGGTTACTCCTCGTCGTTGGTTACTCATGGCTAATCCGGAGCTCTCGCAAGCTATCAGCGAAAAAATTGGCAACGGGTGGGTTCGTAATCTCGAAGAGATCAAGGGCCTAGAGAAATGGGCTGATGATGCGGTTTTTCGTAAGCAATTCCGCGCGATTAAGCGCATTAACAAGCAGAAACTGGCGGTAATTATCGAAGCAGAAAATGGAATCAAGGTAGACATAGACTCCATTTTTGACGTTCAGATTAAGCGTATGCACGAATATAAACGTCAGCTTCTCGATGTGATGCACATTGTTGCTCTTTATAACCGCATTAAAGCCAATCCGCGTTGTGACATTGTTCCTAGAACTTTTATTTTTGGAGGCAAAGCGGCTCCTGGGTATGCAATGGCCAAATTAATAATCAAGCTTATTAATTCGGTGGCTGAGGTAGTTAACGCCGATAGAGATGTGCGGGGCAGAATCTCGGTGGTGTTTTTAAAGAACTATCGTGTGTCGCTTGCTGAGCGTATTTTTCCGGCAGCCGATCTTTCTGAGCAAATTTCTACTGCTGGTAAAGAAGCTTCCGGCACTGGCAATATGAAGTTTTCTCTGAATGGGGCGCTCACTATCGGTACCCTTGACGGAGCTAACGTAGAGATCCGAGAAGAAGTAGGTCCGGAAAATTTCTTCTTGTTTGGGCTTACCGTAGAGCAGGTTCACGAGCTGCGTAGCAAGGGATACAATCCGTGGGCCTACTACCAAGCTGATTCTCAGCTTAAGGGCGTGCTTGATGTTATTGCGGGAGGAAAGTTCTCTCCTGGTGAACCTCATTTATTCCAGCCAGTTGTGGACTCGCTTCTTCATGGTGGCGATACCTATATGTTGCTTGCCGACTTTGCCAGCTATATGGCTTGCCAAGAAAGAGTAAGCAAAGCCTACCTTGATCAGGAAAAATGGACCAAAATGTCCATTATTAATGTAGCGCGCATGGGCAAATTTTCCTCTGATCGGACAATTCAGCAATATGCAGAGGAGATTTGGGGCGTGAAGCCAGTGCCAAAGTAGAAGTAGGAATAAAAGAAAAAAGCCTGGCTCTGTAAGGGCCAGGCGAGCAGTAAATTCTTAATTGGAGTCTGCTTAGTGATTCGCGCCAGGAGGGACTCGAACCCCCTACCTACGGCTTAGAAGGCCGTCGCTCTATCCAGGTGAGCTACTGGCGCAAAACAATCGGGGCGAGAGGATTCGAACCTCCGACCCCCTGCGCCCAAGGCAGGTGCGCTACCAGGCTGCGCTACGCCCCGAAAGGCCTCACTCCATACCTCTTTTTGGGTTCACTTGGCAAGCTTTCCTTTAGTTTGAGTAGTAAAAAATATCTTTTTAGTAAAAGCAATGAGCTAGAGTGCATATTTTTGGATTTGCATCCGCATCCATGGCAGATTTGTGCTCATGTTTCGGCCAATCATTTCCCTGCTTACCGATTTTGGTTCCTCTAGCGTCTACCCTGCACAGATGAAGGGGATAATATTGGGCTTATGTCGTGAAGCCGTTTTGGTGGACATAAGTCATGACGTCCCGCCGTTTAGAGTATTGATGGGACAAAACTATTTGCGTGACGCCATAAACTCTTTCCCTCCCGGGACGATACACCTGGCAGTGGTAGATCCGGGAGTAGGGTCACCGCGACGACCGGTAGTGGTAGTGGGAGGAGACAAGGCTTCCGGACATTATTTTGTAGGACCGGACAATGGTTTGTTCTGGCCATTTGCAAGAGGGGGAAAGGTTTACGAGCTGGCTAATGCTGCGTTTCACCGGCCAACGGTTTCTCCGACCTTTCATGGTCGGGATATTTTTGCGCCCACCGCCGCTTATCTGGCAATGGGGGTACCGCCTCAGGATTTTGGTCCACCAGTAACCGACTTGTACCGACTAAGTGCCCCGCGCGTTCGCCACGAAGGCGGTGCGGTGGTTGGCGAGATAGTGCATGTCGATTCTTTTGGAAATCTCATTTCTAATTTGGGAAGGGAAGAACTCCCTGAGGGAGAATGGGGGTTAATGAGAATCTCGGTGGGAGGGCGCACAATCGAAGGATTGCATCATACTTATAGCGAAGCAGCGCCAGGTAAATTGCTGGCTCTAATTGGTTCGGCTGGTTTTTTAGAGATCGCTATGCGCGAAGGTTGCGCGGCTGCCGAACTAAAACTGGAAGAAGGTATTGGAATGCCGGTAGTGGTAGAGAAAAGTTAAGGCAGGAATATGCACGAGGTTGCACTTGCGGAGAGGGCTTTGCAAATTGCCCTTGCCACCGCGGAAAAAAATGGCGGGGGAAGAATCACCAAAGTGCGTGTATTAATCGGAAAAGCAAGTTGCGTAGAGCCCGATACCTTTCGGTTTGCTATGGAAATTGCCGCTCGCCATACCCTTGCCCAGGGGTGCGAAATTGATATCGAACATGTACCTTTGCGGCTTCGATGTCGTCAATGCGGCAGTGAGCATGAAGGCGAGTTGCTTGCTCCTTGCCCGGTTTGCCAAGCAATTGGATTAGAATTACTGCAGGGGCGGGAATTGCAGATTAAGAGCATTGATGTACAAGAAGAGATAACCTCTGCAGCAGGGCAATCGAGTTCTAAATTTGCGGACAAACGAACAAAGCCCCCCGACCCCCTTTAAAAAAGGGGGGAACTTATTTACCGCAAGAGAAGTCGAAGATTCCCCCTTTGACAAAGGGGGTTAGGGGGATTGAGAAACAGGGGGTTTAAACTTGACTGAGGTATTGGTAGAGCAAGCCGTTCTCGGAGATAATGCGCTTAACGCCCAGAAGAATCGTCAGCAGTTTGCGCAAGCCGGGTTGTATGTGCTCAATCTGATGAGTGGGCCGGGAGCAGGAAAGACCACTCTTCTAGAGCGCACCATCCAAACCATGAAGTCGCGAGTGCGACTGGCAATAATCGCTGGAGATTTGGAAACCCGTCGCGATGCCGATCGCTTAGAAAAACACGGTGTGCCGGTAGTGCAAATAAATACCGGAGGGGCTTGCCATATGGAAGCCCATCAAATTGCCCAAGCGGTAAGCTCATTAGACTACTCGGCTCTCGATTTGTTGATCATTGAAAATGTAGGCAACATGGTGTGTCCTGCGGAATTCGATTTGGGCGAGACCGACCGGGTAATGATTTTTGCTTGCAGCGAAGGTCACGACAAACCCGGTAAATACCCGCTCATGTTTCGCGAATCCCGGGCGATTCTGATTAATAAAGTAGACCTGTTGCCGTACACCGATTTTGATATCGAGGCGGCGGTGAAGGACATTCGCACCCTAAACGCTGACTTGGACATTTTGAAAGTATCTGCCCGCACCGGAGAAGGATTGGAAAAGTGGTTTCAATGGTTAGAACAACGGATGAGTCGGCTGGAATCTTCGGCAAATTACAAGGAGTAAATAGATCGTGTGCCTAGGCATTCCCATGTGTTTGACAGAGGTAGCAGGCCAACAAGGCCGGGCGGAGATTAACGGGGTTTCCCGTGCTATCCGGTTAGACTTGGTGCCGGGGGTGCGGGTTGGAGACTACGTGGTGGTCCACGCCGGCTATGCTATTCAGTCGTTAGATGTAGAAGCGGCACAAGAAACTCTTGCCTTGCTTTCGCAGATAGGGGAATAGCAAAGGGCGTTCCTTGCAGGGCAATCGAGTTCTACATGTCCGGCGCCGGTTCCCCCTGATTCCCGTTAGACGTATACTTTCTGAAACTTGACAGCCTTTTGCGACGTAAGGGCATCCATAACCCCGTCGTAGGCTGGTTTGGGTTTGAAATTACCATCGAACAGCAATGGCGAATCTTTTGATCTCCATGAAGTAGAATCGTCTACACCCCAAGTCGTGATCGAGGTGACTGCCGGGTTTGATGTAAACGCCTTTATGTAGTCATGATATTGCTGCTTCTGCTGTTCCGGGCCCCCTTTTTGGCCTATGTCTAATTCCGTTATATGAATTTTGACTCCGAGATCGGCGAAACGTTGAAGGTTGCGTCGAACCTCATCCGGCGAGGGATTGCCATCCCCGGAAAGATGGGCTTGTATGCCGACGGCATCGACCAGCCCCTCTGCTTTGAGATCCTTCACGATTTCGTAGAGTTTGTCCGATTTGGCATTCATGCCCTCGACATTGAAGTCGTTAATAGCCAACTCCGCATCGGGGTCGGCAGCGCGCGCGGCCTTGAAAGCGCGTTTAATGTAGTCCTTACCAAGCTCATTGTAAAAAGGCGATTTGCGATATCCATTTTCGCCGTTACCGCTGACATCCACCGCCTCATTTACAACATCCCAGGCCTTCACCTTTCCTTTGAAGTGACCGGCGGTCTTGGTAATGTGATCCTCCATGACCGAGCCGAGTTCTTCGCCTTTAAGATTCTGTGCCCAACCCGCAAGCTGTTCATGCCAAACTAACGTGTGTCCCCTTACATTCATCCCGTTTTTGGTGGCGAAATCGACGATTTCGTCGGCAGGCCCAAAATTATAGTTACCTCGCGAAGGTTGAATAGTGCCCCACTTCATTTCGTTTTCGGCGGTGACTGAGTTGAATTGCCCAGCGAGAGTCTCAGCGTACTTTGGATTGGACATAAGGGACCTAGAATTAACAGCCGCCCCAAAATCAATGCCCAAATTTGCTGCCGCGCCTGCCAAAGTCTGCCCAAAATTTGGCGAAGAATAAGTCGGAGTGGAAACGGCCTGCGATCTCGAAACATTGGAACCATCAACAAAAGAGTCTTTTAAGGTGAGATTAGTAAGCGCACTAGTCATCTTCGTCGCCGCAGCATCGATCGCATTCTGACTCCAATTAGGAAAAAGAGTACTGTGCAAGCAAGATGACATTCTGAATAGAAGAGAGTCCATACCAACGTTCTTCATAATAGGTCTCCATTGGTTTTTTTGCCCAGCTTTGCTAATAGCCAAACTGCGTGCGAATAAGCGCGTTGATATTTTCGCGATACAGTTAAAGGAGTTGCGTGTTAAGCGAAAGCAGACAGAAAATTCCGCCGAACATGGAGTACTGCTGGCTACTTTGGTGACTTGGTTCGGGTGCCGGCGTGGCTTTCATTAAGGCAAGCACGCTCATATGCTTTAACCGAGCAGCGATGCTCGAAAAATGATACCTTTCGGAGATGAATCTCAAACCACTTCCAATCGGGATTCAATCTTTTGACGATCTCATCATGGGGGGATTTCTTTATGTTGATAAGACCCATCATCTATTCGAACTAATAAAAAAAACCAAGGGTGCATATTTTCTTTCCCGCCCAAGGCGATTTGGTAAATCTCTTACAGTAAGCACTCTCGATGCGATCTTCTCTGGAAAACGTGAGCTATTTACCGATCTTACTATTGGTAGCCAAGACTACGACTGGAAACCTTATCCTGTGCTGCGATTTGACCTCAGCAAACACCAACCAAAAGATGCGCAAGCTCTCAATGAAATTCTCGTTCGTTCGCTTCGTTTTATGGCTTTGCAATGGAACTTGAGACTTCCTGAAGGTACGTGTACTGAGCTTTTCGATTATCTACTCACGATGCTCGATAAGACTCATGGGAAAGTAGTGGTCCTAATTGATGAATACGACAAACCTATTCTCGACCACTTAGGTAATGTGGCTATTGCCGCGGAAATGCGAGAATTTTTGAAAGCGTTTTATGGCATTCTCAAAAGCGCTGATGAGCATTTGCGTTTTGTATTCATCACTGGAGTGAGTCGTTTTTCGAAAACGGGCGTCTTTTCTGGCCTCAATAATTTACGAGATTTAACTCTAATTGATTCTTTTGCAGATATGCTCGGATACACTCAAGAGGAGCTGGAGCTACATTTTTCCGACTACATTGATATACTGGCGTCTTCTCTTGGACTTGATCGCCCGTTAATGCTCGATGCTATTCGCGATTGGTATAATGGTTTCCGTTTTACTTCACGCGAAATATCGGTCTACAACCCGTTTTCCAGTTTGCTTCTTTTTGAAAATAAAAAATTTATGGATTATTGGTTTGAGTCAGGAACACCAACATTTTTACTAGAATTACTTCGTCAGCGTTCCTATAACATTGCGAGCCTGGAAGCCTTGCGATTGCAAGAAACAGCTCTTAGTTCTTATGAAATTGAGACGTTAGCAGTTGAGCCATTGCTTTTCCAGACCGGTTATCTAACCATAAAAAATTATGAACCTTACTCAGGATTTTACACGCTATCCTATCCTAATCGGGAAGTACAAAGGGCATTTGCAGATCATCTTGCCGGAACATTCACTGCCATTACCAAAGAACTCGCGCCGCCCCTTGCCGAGCAGCTAGTGACTATTCTTAAAACTGGTAATCTCGAAGAATACTTTAATACATTACAATCATTTTTTTTAGACTTGCCTTATGATCTAACCCGGCGTGAGGAGCAATATTTCCAAAGTATTTTTTTCTTAATTCACAAGCTTTTGGGCTTTCAAATCCAATGCGAAGTAAAGACAAGCCGTGGGCGTATCGATGCCGCAATCGTTCTTTCGGAGGATGTCTGGGTGTTTGAATTCAAACTAGACGGCAATGCAGACAAAGCACTGCAGCAAATCTTGCAAATGGGTTATATGGATAAATACAAAAAAAGCGGCAAACGCGTTCATGGAGTAGGGGTTGGATTTAACCAACAAAAAAGAGAAATTTCTCGCTGGGTGTCTACACCTTAAAAAAACTTTGCTGGTATGAGATGGTATACTCATAGTAGCCAAATGCAAAACCCGCCGGCAGGTTTGGGGCGAGAGCCCCGAGTAGAGCGACGGCGAGCTTTGCTCGCCCAAAGCGGAAAAACTGGGGTTTTGCAATTGCCTCACGACTTAAGCACGTCTGTCTGCCTTTATGGTATCTATCTTTTTGACTTAATCTCGATATATGAGCTTGCATCCGAAATCGCGTACGAATTACGATGACGAGGCTCTAAACAATTACCTTCGTATACGTAATCTTCAAGCAAAAGTACTGCACGGGTCTGCCCGTCCTCTTTTACCCCTACTATTGCTTTGTCCGGAAACTTACTCCAACTATCAGGCTGCGAGCTGTGGTAGACTACATCTAGGCCAAGGTCACTTAGCGCTTCGCTGGCAGGCTTAAAATGCCATACTTTGTTTGGGTCCCAACCACGTTTAATTGCAGTTTCACGCACAAGATCGCGGTCGCTATCTGCAACTTTAGCTATAGCATTAAAAACGCGGCCTTTAGGTTCGTAGCCACCATCCGCACATTGAACACCTGACGCGTTCCAAGGTTGCGGACACCCAGATTTATACTGTGGGCCTTTCTGGGTATCTCTTGACGAACTTGATGAATATCCATCAAATGCAGATGCATTGCCTTGCTCCTTATACAAACCATGCGCAGCAAATGTTTTTTTTGGTGCGCGTAGATCTTTAATTGGCGCCTTCCCTTTCGCCAAAACCGAACTTGAGGATTTTGAAGCAGCCGAGGGTTGATCGAGCGCCTTGTTTTGGCGGTTCCTTGTACTAAACTTACCTGAAATCATGCTATTCTCCGTTACCATCTTTGGAGGGCTGAGCTCTAGCGCCCCAACTACTGGCTCAAAATATGTGACTCGTGGTGGCAGGTAGGTACGGCGTGTGTTTATGCCAAAAACTAGGAAGCATGTCTATTTTGAGATTGATGAAGACCAGTGCCGGATTGTCGTTCTCGCAATCTGGGGTTCACCGCGTGGCAGCGGTCCATATTTGTAACTTCTGCTTTTACGGCCTCTCGTTGCCAAAGAGGGCCTTTCGAATCGATCTGCCACGGAGTAGGGCCACGATATCGCCAAGCCTATTTGTCGGAGTTTGCGTGTCGGTTCAATCGTCGCTACTGGCCGACTACTTAATGCTTGCATGAATATGAATAGACTAACACTTGGTGAGCTATGGGACTAATCAGAGCCAAGGTATTTGATTATATTGAGGTTTCTATAGTTAAAAGCGGCAATGAATTAGTTGCTGACTAATCAGATCATATGAGATATCGTTGTACCTAAATAAGCTGTCCACTAAGCGGTTCAGGGTCACCTTCATGGCTTCGATATTCCTTGCAATGTGCCTGGGTAATCTGTAAATCCCTACATAGTTGGATCGTTGTTTTGCAGGACTTGACATGGTCACCATTGTGTTCCATGGATAGCCGTTAAAATCAAAAAACAAGCTTGGGAGAACTATGACGTACATAATCAATAGGTTGAATCACGAAAATTATCCTGCATTTGCCGCAAGCGTATACAAGAGTAACAAGAAACCAAAAGTACAACAGGATATAAGAGTATCTTTATCGGAATTGTGTGTTGAGGCTCGTAGAGGGAAGTTTATCGACTTGGTTTATTGTGATGAAACGGACTGCGCACCAGGGAAAAGAGAATGGGAATTCGGAGTTGCTGCGTGCGGCATGGAATCTAGGGAAGCCGAAGAAGAAGTAGATAGGATAAAAAATCAACTAAGGGATAGGATGAAAGAAGCGGGGGTCAAGGAATATGTATGTAGTCCGAGAGGCATAGCTCTACAGAGCCGTACATCTTCTGCTCGCGTCTCTTTCCCTGAGCACCATCCGAGAAATCCCTTTACGTCTACTTCGGGGTCAACTTCGGGGTCAACTTCGGGGTCCAAGACAACGAGGTCTGTACCAATGATACCTGGAAATAATTTATTTGCGACTAAGTTGCGTCAACCACGTCTTGAGACGGGGTCCATTACGGGGTCCAAGACAACGAGGTCTGTACCAATAATACCTGGAGATAATTTATTTGCGACTAAGTCGCGTCAACCACGCCTTGAGGCCGAATTCGGGTCATGCCAGAGGGATCGAGGAGGGCCTATCGAAAGGCCACTCAAAGCGAATATCGGACGCAGAGGCGAAGCAAGAAGCGATTCTCTAAGTGCGGGGTATTCCAGTCGACGAAGCACGAAAACAGTTCGCAGCTTGCCAAGATGAAGACACCCTCGATGGCTGGATAGCGCGCGAGCAGCGGTTGTGGCGCCTACGGAAAGGGTGGTGATCATTCCTAGTACGCCAAGCAGACTAGCGTCGAAGGCGGTCCATGGTTTTTGATGGTGAAAGCGAAGCAAAAGCGAGTTCCGGGAAGGTAGCAATATTGTAAGCAAGTAGCCTTAGCCCGTTTTTTCCGCTTTTAGCATTCTATCTGTTACAAAATATCGGCCTTCAATCGTGCGTTTGGATTTTCCGTATTCTATGCGCTCAGTAGTTTGTCGAATTCTCCACAAATGACGCGCTCCGAAATAATCAACTTCGGCGCTATCTTCATCGCAAATTTGTAGCGAAACAAATCCCTGGTCACATCCTAGGCTGATTATCCTTTAGGGAAAATAGGTAGCCGCGATTAGATTTGTAATCTTCAAATTGTCGCTCGGTACCGTTCTTATGGTTATTCATAATGGGTCCACATTCTAATAACCTTTGCAGTCTTAATATTATCCAAGATTTGGTAAACTAGCCGGTGTTGAATATTAATTCTTCTGGAGCATGCACTATTCAAGTCGCCAAGAAGCTTTCCGAAGGTTGGAGAATTTTTGTATGGATTTTCTTTGAGGATTTCGAGTAAACGCTCGACTTGAGGCTTAAGTCCAGAACGTGTAATCTTTTTTGCATCCTTTTGAGCTTGTTCCGTAAAAATTACTCGCCAGCTTACCACTCAAGCTTCTCATCGCACTCTTCAATCGGACTTATAATTCCTTCCTGGATGGATTCCCGCATGCCGGGTACAGAGGTTAGGTACAATGTTTCCTGTATTGATCTCCAGTCTTCTTCTGAAACCAAGATTGCGGAGTGTCGTTTGCCTACAATCTGAATCGTGTCGTGAGATTCTGCTTGATTAGAATGATTAGACGTGAGTGTATAATTAAACTCCTTTTTCGCTTAAAAAGACACTGATACGAATAGGGCGCTGTTCTATGGTGTTAAATAATATATGTAGGACCGGACTTTGGTTTTCCCAGCTAACATATCCGAAGGTTTTTTCGTTTTCGAAAACATGGTTTGATGGTGGTTTTCCTATACGTTTTAAAACAGAATCCAATCTATCGTCTAACTTGATCCCGAACGGCAACCTTCCAGAAAATGGCTCCAAGCCATCTTCATGGTCGATAAAATAAGTTACCGATGACATAACAAAGGTGCTAGGAGGAAAGCTGTCAATGCCAAGCAGGTCAGCATGTTTAAAACGAAATCGTGTACGGAATGTGGAGCATAAATCAACTTCAGCAATCGGGCATGGTTCCTGATCGCGGGGAGGCATTGAGTAAATACCAACACGAACTTCGCGCCAATGCTTATCTGGAACCACTTTGGCGCATCCGAATAACTCCTGGACCTGTGGATAACGATAGGGAATTCCCAATAGCCCGCATACTCGATTCCAGGAAAAACAATCGCATTGCAAAGTATCACCTATCATTAAACACCAGCGTATATTCGCCTCAGGAATGATCCACCATTACGATAACTTGCCGTCAACATCCAACCATCCATTGCCCATCTATGAGCGTTTAAAATACCTGTTTTTTTATTCATTATCTCATTCTTTGGAGTACCCAATTTGGTCACTAATGAACTTGCCGTGTCTGTCCACACGATGCTGCACGGAAGACTTCCCGAGAAAGCGTGATAATTTTCGTAACCTTCAGCGAAGAAAAAGCAACCTCTAAAGATAGCAGTTCGCGGCGGCTTGTCCTTCGAACCTGGAAGTTTGGCAGTCTGAGTGTCATCAAATTCTAGACAAAAACCGTGCTCTTTATCCTCTAGAAAGATAACAAATTCTTCTGGCTCAAATTCTGGGAGAGGCCATCTCCCCATCGCTTTAAGGACAGCCTGTAGGTCCAGATCATCTGCAGTTCGGCCAAACAATGGCTCAATCGAAGGAAACAAATTTTCAATAGTGAATGATTTCATAATCCTTTAGCCTACTACTCTTCTGACAGAACGTCATCAACAATCGCGCGACCCATTTCCATAATTGATTCGTGCGTTTGCTCCTTGATTTTTTCGGCAGCGCTATTGATCGCTGGTAAGTTTTCTGAGTCATGTATACGAGTATTTTCCACCATTGCATCGGCGTCTCGTGCAGCGGCCGCGCCGAGATTGTTTTTATCGCTCTCAATTAAGGAGCTGTTTTTTCCACCGTAGGTTGGGCCTTCTTTATGAACAGTTTTGTCAACGATGACAGACGTTGCTTTCTTGTCGATTAGCTTATTTATTTTCTTCAGCTGTTCCGAACTTGGTCGCTCGATTTCGCCGGCCGATACACGTCTGTCGATATCTTCCTGTATAGCTGCCTTAATGGCAGCCTTCGATGGCTGATGATCGCGATGCACGGACCCGTCCCCCGTGATTTTTTGCTGTTCTCCATATTCGGCAGTCCATCCTTTTAGATCCTGTAGTTTCTCTGGTTGCTCCTGGTCGGCCTCACTATTTGTTGAAGACTCACTGTGTTTATTATGATTCTGCGAAAGCCCCAACATATCCACCGAAACCAGTGGATTTGCCGGGTAAGCATAAACATTAATGCCTCCCGCACACCCAATAGGATCACTCTCTAAATACCTTCCCAATTTCGGGTCATAGTACCGAAATCGGTTATAATTCAAACCCGTATCAACATCGAAATAATGCCCGGGCCAGCGAAGATTATATTCAATGGCAGCGTCCGAGCGAATCTCTATTTTTCCATAGGGTTCGATCCTCGTTGCCCACCAAACAATGCGGCCTTCGGAGTCTTCGATATGCTGAGGCATGCCTATTTGGTCGGTAAAGACAGTGTAGGCGCGTCCACTTTCCGGGAGAGCATCGCTAGAATCGTAATCCACAAATCCTAGTGGTACTAGGGCCTTTTCGTCGGTATAAATATAGATGCGAAGGCGTCCGTCTGGGGCAGTTTCTGCGGCCAGCCGATCATCTGTCCACCAAAAGAGGGTTTGTTTTTCTCCGCGGCCAGCGCTTACGCGACGACCAAGGCCGTCATAGCTTGCAGTCCATGGCTCGTCGCTACCGTCATCAATTTTGATAAGTTGGTCGATGCTATCGTGAAAATAGCGAATTATTTTTTCGGTTTTTTCCTTGCGTTGTCGTTCAGAAATATTATTGCGGTTGTCGTATTCAAATGTTTCGACAACATTGCTTGCGGCAAATTCAATTTTATTACCGGCAAAGTCAACGATGTATAGACCTGGTTTAGAATGGAGATTTCCAGCAGCGTCTAGCTGATATTCAAAGCGAGTGCCGTCTTCAAAAATTTCCGCTATTAATCGATGAGCTGCGTCTACTTCGAAGCGCCGATTGCCATGAGAGCTATCTTGTACTTCGACCAGATCGCCTTCGGTAGTATATTTATTCTTTGTCGACCAGATATCAATTTCGTTATTTTTGGAGTAACACCATACTAATCGGCCTTGAAGCTTTCCATTTTCGTCGTATTTCTGAATTTCTTCGGTTCCGTTGCCATGACTTAGGTGAACTATTCCTTGTTTGTCAGTTCTTATTCGCCAAATAAACCCATTTGGAGCGATAATTTTTAGTTCACCAGGACGATCGCGATGGTGATGGGTTACAAAACGTTCGTTAATCCATGTTCTGGCTAGCCCATCGAACTCGTAGGCTAGCCAAACCTCACGGCCATCACATGAATCGCGTCTCAATCTTCGCTGGGAATCCCAATCGATTTCAACCTTGTGGACGTCGGTATTGGCCTTGGTGACTTTTCCTTGTGAATTGTAATCGCGCTCTATAAATCCACCGCTTGCTAGCTCCTTTTTTCCAATCAAACCGTTTTCGTGCGGTGTTATTTTAAATAGAGTTTTTCCCTCACCATCCAGTTTTTCAATAAATCGATCGCCAATATCGTAAACATACTCTTCTCGAATACGCCCATCTCGAATAACTCGCAGAAGACGATCTTTGCGGTCGTATTCGTATTTTGTTTCGGTTCCAAGAGGATCAACAATGCTTGTAATGTATTCGTGTGGGTTATAGGTATATTTTGTTTTATTCTCCAGGGGGTCGATTCGTGCGCCAATTAAATTCCAAGAAGTAATTTCGTTTCGGCAAATCGAGCCATCGCGATCGAGATGACTAATAAGATTTCCGGAGTTGTCGTATTGCCACTCTTGAATATGTTCGTGAGAATCGACCTCGCGCAACAATCTTCCATAGCTGTCGTGGATTTGAAGAGTTGGCGAGTTTGTTTTATCCGAATTTTGGTTTATTTCTAAAACCACTGCTGCACTTTGCGCCAGCGGTAAAGGTAAGGTGTTGAAAAAATACTTAAAATACCAACTAGGCAAAAGAGCTTGTAATGTGTCACCGAAAACACGGTCTCGTGGATTTTCTGGTAATTGGCGCTGAAAGAAATCAGGTACTCTTGGCTCGTCGATTTCTGGAAGATACCGATGTCCAAAGCGATCCACCCGAGCAATATGGGCGTCTTCGGAATTATAAAGAAATTTGACTTCTCGGCCCCCGGAATCGATTTCAGCAACCACTTTCCCTTCTCTATCTTTTTTGCGTTCGAGGAGTCCTCCGTAGGGGTCGATTATTTTGGTAATAATTCCATCTTCGTCATAGTGATATTCGCGAACGGAGCCATCATGCATGGTCATCCGGGTAATTAGTTCTTTGGGCAAATATTCGAAGCGTGCAAACCAAAGGCCGTCTTGGCCGCTGGTAAAAATGCACCGGCTCTCTAAGTCGTATTCCCATTGAAATCGATATCCGTTACGATCCTCGGCTTCGCGTAACCGATGTTGAATGTCATACTTAAAATGTTCGCATGCTCCCTGCGCGTCCTCTGTTCGGGAAAGATGGCCAAATGAATCGTAGAAATAGGCGATCAACCGCTGAGGATGACCTAAATTTTCGTTATTTATCGGCCCATTGACTTCCAGCAAACGGTGTTCGCGATCATATTGAAGTGAATAACGAGCGAGGGGCTCGTCTATTTGAGAGGATTTTTCGAGAATTTCGGTTAAACGGCCGAAATCGTTGTAAACAAGATCAACCCGGGCTTGGTCATTTTGTATGGAAACAAGACGTGCGACAATTGCGCTCGGTGTTTCCCTTTCAAATTCGAGAATCCCTAGGCGTCGTTCCGACAGACGGAATCTCCAGTCGGATAAACGGTGCAAGACGTATCCGCTTTGAAAGACCTCGTCTCTTTCCTTTGGTATTCGGGGAAATTCAATTCGCTCACCACGAAATCCAAAAAAGGTTCCGCGATGTAATCTTATTTCTAGACGACTTTCAAAAACATGGCTCCATCCAAAACCAAGCGTTCCTCGTTCACTCGCTTTTGCACTGGTTGTGTGGCGAAGCCATTTAAACCCTCGATAAAACGATGTGAAATCGTGGTGAGTATTATAGTTTTCTCCAGTTACTACGTGAACCGGTTCTCCGCCCTGGCATTTTTGTCCGTTGGCATCTGCGGAAGGAGATTTGCTTCTAATCTTGTTTTTTAATGACTTGAATAATTTGCCGATTTTGGAAAAAAGCTTTCCTTGAGCCCACGCACCGACATTGGGAATCGGAGGTCCTCCGGCAAGCACGTTTGTTGGCCTGCCGATGAGCATTCCGACGCCCGGCGGCCCGGCAGGATCTTTTCCCCTTAACATTCCAATTGCAAGAGCAGCGGCATCGAGAGCTGTTTGTGTCGCTTGAACTGCTGCCGCTACGTTGTTACCTGCGGCTGCTTCGCCTGCTGCGCCTGCAATACCTGCCACTGCGCCAGCAACCCCCATTCCGATGGAAAATGCTTTGGTTGCCGGAGCCGGGTTGCAATGGAAAGTAATGTCTGCCCCGATGCGTGCTACCCTGGCGCCTGCGAAATAGACCCCGGCCGCCCCAGTCATTATTTCAAATGGCGGCGCCATAGAGCCACAGGTGAACCCAATGCCTATATCACCTGCTCGTAATACTGGAAGGCCATTCACCAGGACCGAAGCAGAGCCCGCCAAAAATGCAACCCCGAAGCTAGGCAAGGGAATGGGAGGAGCCGGGGGAATAAGCGAGGGAGGATGCGCATGAGTATGCGGAGTGCCCATGTGCATAGTAAGGCCAATATTGGCGACAGGCATTGGGGGGAATAGCGAGGCTAATCCAGTTGCGTCCAGCAATTTGCTAACCCCGACTGACGCTGCTGTGTCGAGAAACATTGCGGGTGCATTCATTACTCCGAGCGCGCCGCCAAGGTATTGGGATACCGTCCCAGCCGCGCCTTTTTCTGGTGGAGGAGCCTCGCGAAATGGCGCAATAGTCTGATCTAGGGTAGAAAGTACGACATTCGCGGTTGCGTTCTTGGTGGTCGCGAATACAGGCTCTGGGGAAGGAGAATCTGTCTCCGGTTTTTGATAAGCAATTGGAGGTACTAATCTGCTAGTCATAGTGGCTGCTGGGCGCGCTTTTGGCGAATAATAGTAAGTTTCTTTTGCATTTCGCTCGCTTCCAATTGCATACGAGCACTCGTGTAAAGCTCATATTTATGCTGAAGCACCGATTCGAGTCGATCGTAGTGGTTGCATGCCTCGGCAATTTTTTCTGAGTCATTCCAGCTGCTAATTGTTTGTGGATAAAGCTGCAAATGAAATTCAGCTTGGCCTTGTCTTTCTAGTGCGTCTGCCGCCGCATAGGGATTCATACACTTTGCAGAAACCTTGCTAGCACTTTCAAAATAACTTCGTGCGTCTTCGTATTGCGAAAGAGTCATAGAGCTTTCGCCTGCTGCCAAAAGTAGGTTCAGTAAAATAGGCGGTGCGCTCGGATGCATTCCTTCGCTTGGACTAGTAGAATTATCAGCTAGAGGTGGGGCTTGCACAGGATATGGCGCTCGTGCATTAATGGCGATTGCCAGACCTTGTTGATAGCGTTGCTTTGCCTCAGCTATTTTTCCTTCCATGCGCATGCAATCACCAACACCTAAAAGACACATTGCTTGCATAAGTGGCGCATCTATTTGTTGATAGTACTCGTAAAGCAAAGCATATTTATTGATTGCTTCTTCAAAGCGCTTATAAGACATGTCAATCATTGCAAGTTGCAAACAGGCTTGCATACGATCAGCCAGCGGAGCAGAGGGGTCAACTGCTTCTAGGGACATATCCGCCGCTAATGCTTCAATGCTGAAATCAATATCAAACGCCAGTATACGTCGGGCTTTCCGATTTGCTAGAGCTAAAGCATTGCTGTGGGTCGCCCGATCGTCACGTACAATTATCCTCCCATATTTCATCCAAGATTCAGGCTTTTCAAATTGTGCGAATTGACTAATGAATTTTAGATAATTATTGCCTGGCGGTGCATGTAGTGGAATTAAAGTAATGACGATTCGATATTCATTTAGGTTTGGGAGCCATTGCTTCATATGCTTCAATGCAATTATCAAGCGCTCTCTGCAAGGCGTTTCAGCAGCAAACATGGTACTGGGAAAAGCAGCAAGTTCTGCCCGTTTTTCATTAGCTCGCTCCTGGTTCCCAAGCACTAGCAAATCTGCTAGGCGTCGAGCTATGGCTAGGGAATAATTCTGCTCATCGATAAAGTCATCTGCGAAAGCAAAATAGATTGATCCCGGGTCTTCCCCTTCGAGTTGTTCTTGAATCTTGAGAAAATAGGGAAAATCATTGTCTTTGCCTCCAACCAAAAGCAATGAATGATCCTCTTGCTGAACAAACTCTTCAAGATTTTCTCGAACCTCACGGAGTGTTCGTCGCATTTGCCAAATACCCTTTGTTTCGGTCAACTAGTTAATTTTGACCACTGGTGCCGCGATTGTTACCGTTCCAGCTCCAGAAATCGTTACTTGAGGCCCTGATACTCCCACTCCATTCGGTGATGTTTCAACGACAGAGTCGCTGCCCACTAGGGTTGATTTTTTTGAAGTAACCACTGCTTCGTTATCGCTTTCAATGCTTACCTTCCCAGAGGTTGACATTTTTGCTTCTGAGGCGAGCAATTGAACCTGACTTTTCCCCTGCGATTGCATCAATGCATCGGCATTGAGGAGCACTTGACTACTGGCTTTCGAATGCATTAACGCATTGGCATCAAGCACTAGTTCTGCCCCGTCTCCCGCGCTAATAGTAATTTTGCCTGGCTCAATTTTAATAGAGCTACCCCCGCAAGTAAGTTTAATATGATCTGGTGCCTGTTCTTCAATAGTTTTGGACGCGTCAACCTTGTAATCGCCTGTGATATTGAGCTTGCTTCCTTTAATGCCACCGGCTGTATCGCCACCATCGATATTGACGCTTTGACTTCCTTGAACGTGTACGGTTCGGTTTTTGACTACTTTAACTGATTGATTCTTGTTAATCGTTTCAGTTTGCTCGCCACTTACCGTGTTGTTCTGATTACCGCCAATAGTTTGCATCTGATTATTACTAACATTTATACTTTCATTGTTACGAACAGTAACCGAATGATCATGAAGCACTTCCTCGCGCATGTTTTTTTGCGCATGAATATAAATTTCTTCATTGCCACTAGCATCTTCAAAAGTAAGCTGGTTATACCCGTTCAAATCTTTTTTAGCAGGCACCGAGCGTGTTTTTATAGTCGATTGAGTTTTCTTGGCAGGCAACAAAATAGGTGGACTATTATAATTATTATAAGCCGCCCCCATCACTATTGGCCGGTCAATATCGCCATCCACAAACTGAACAATAACCTCCATGCCAATACGCGGAATAAACACTGAACCAAACCCTGCTCCGGCCCAAGGTTGCAGCACTCGGGCCCAACACATGCGTTCAGAATTTGATAATTTGGAATCGCGATCCCAGTGAAAGCGAATACGTACTCGGCCGTGAATATCGGTTTCAATATTATCTGAATCTGGCCCCACCACTGTCGCTAAATGAATTCCTCTAATCTTGGGAGGGTCTCCTACTTCGGGAGGACGGTAGGGAACAGTGGAAGGAACACATTTAAATGTATTACGGTAACCGTCTTGAGCGCGTCCTTGGCGA
>JBNKEI010000016.1:0-16665 GCA_050288705.1 Myxococcales bacterium | reverse complement strand
TCCAGGGGGCGCCACAGTCGAAAGACCAGCTTGCATTCCGATCTGACCTTTGGTTTAGGCTTTGGATGGCGTTACGATTGTCGTTGGACGAGAGTAAGTGGTCTCAAATTCGTGCAGGGCTTCACCGCCAAATACAAGGTCCATATCTTGGTGTACTATGGAGTTGTTCGAGGACATGTTGACCGCAATTGGTCGTGAAAAGCAGCTAAAAAAGTGGCGTCGTGCGTGGAAGACGGGTCTCATCGAAAAAACGAACCCTGGATTGGCTTGACCTTTGGCCCCAAATCATCAATTGACAAAGTCGTGCCCACTGGATTCCCGCCTTCGAGGGAATGACGGAGCGGCGATGTCGGATATAGGGACATGCCCTAATTTATTAGAAATAAATATCTACGTTTCCCAATCGACTTCGCTATCGCTACGCTCAGGCTGACCGGAAGCATATTCGTTTGGAGATATCAATAACATTTAGAACTCGATTGCCCTGGTGTGTCCCAATAACAGACTAATTATCGCCTGGTTTTTTTGGTAGAAAGCACTTTCCGGTTTCCTTCTTTGGGCACTGAGAAGGGTTTTGGCCACAGCGATAGCAAATTTCATTAGGTAGTTTATTTTCTTGGAAAAAGAGCCTCACATTTTCCAAAGTAGCAAAAGCAATGTTGGACAAAGCTTCTTTGGTAAAGAATGCTTGATGAGAAGTAACCAATACGTTAGGGAAACTGAGCAACCTGGCTAAAACGTCGTCTCCCATTACAGCGTTGGAAAAATCTTCGAAAAATATGTTTTCCTCTTCTTCATATACGTCCAGTCCTGCCGAACCTACATGGCCGGTCTTTAAAGCTTGAATTAATGCCATGGTATCTACCAACTTTCCCCGACTGGTGTTAATGAGCATAACCCCAGGCTTCATTTGGGATATTCTTGGTTCATTAATAATGTATTCGGTATCATGGGTAAGAGGGCAATGAAGAGAAATGATGTCCGATTCTTGGCAAAGATTATCCAGGTCGGAATAGACAAATCCATTTTTTTCTGCCAGAGCATAATTAGGAAACGGATCATAAGCTTTTATTTTCATTCCAAAGCCTTTTAGAATTTGAATTACAATCTGGCCAATTTTTCCCGTTCCTACAATGCCAGCGGTCTTTTCAAAAAGATCGAATCCTAAAAATCCCTGAATAGTGAAATTATTTTCGCGGGTGCGCATATAGGCTTTGTGAGTTTTCCGGTTGAGAGTCAAGATTAAGGCAACGGCATGCTCAGCAACCGCATAAGGGGAATAGGCAGGTACTCGCACCACCGGAATTTTGCCAAAGGTAGATTTCAGGTCAACATTGTTGTACCCCACACACCGTAAGGCAATTAGCTTTACACCATTTTTTTGCAAGGGCTCAATTAGTTCTCCGGTCACGGCATTGTTTACAAACAGGCAGACGGCGTCCATGTCCTTGGTAAGAGCAACAGTGTCTAAAGAAAGATTTTCTTCAAAATAGTGAATTTCGAAACCGTAATGTGGATTAGTCTGCTGGAATGACTCGATGTCGTAGGGTTTGGCATTAAAAAATGCAATGCGTACGTTATGGTTGGTCACGGAAGGTCTCCGAGTTGAAGTTATTTAGTTATTTAAATTTAATAGATAAATCGAGAATGTCAAGCGAAGGAACGCCAATTCCCAGGGCAAGGAGTTCAAAATTTGTTTGAATAAAATGAACCCCCTGGCTTCCTTTGAAAAAGGCGGGGGCTTATTTAACCCCTCAAGTTTCCGGTGCGACTGGTATGATAGGAAATTTATTTTCCTTAGATTCAATATCAGGGTTGGGAATAAGTACTCGCACCGTCTCTCCAATGGTCCTGGTTTGCATGAAAGCTTGCAAGCGATAAATGAGTACTTCACTTAGTTGGTGCCCTTTGGCGATGAGCAGCAAACCGTTTTTATCAAGCACGTCCTCAGCAAGCATCATTCCCGGAGCAACGTCTTTGACCGCCAAATCTATTTCGATTGTCGAGCCCTTACCGGCCAACACTTCCTCTTCTAGGCAAGCGAGTACTTGTGGGTCATATTTCCAGGCGTCTTTTTTAAGTGAATCTAATGCAGCTTTTGGAAGTTTACCTGTGGATACTAGTGAATCGAAATCGAGAACGGCTTTTAAAATACGAGCAATTACCGGTGGGGTGTTATTTATAATTCCTGTTTGCGCGAGTGAAGAAAATGGTGCTGCCTGGTGGGCAATCGATTCTGCCACGTTTTCTAGTCTAGGTATGCTTTGAATAAGCTTTGCACCTACGTTGGGGTGAGTTCGAAAAAGCTTTTCTTCTGGTTCGAATAGCGGCTGGCCAGAAAATTTTCTCTCAAGAACACGGGCTGGTATAGTAACGCAACCAATTTGAGAAAGCATCGCTGCAATTTCTACTTCCCACAGGTTTTGGTACCCAAGTTTCGACGCCAAAATACAGGAAATTCCGCGAATGCGAGTGGCGCAACTAAATGCCTGGGGGCAAACCGCGGCAAGAATATCGCTTAGTACCGATACTGCGCCGCGCAGAGTTTGCTCTAATAGAGCCTTCTGAGAAACTATTAGCTCATATTGGTGGATGCATGCCCGCAAGGTAGCAGCAACTTGATCGGCAGCGGTCGGTTTCATGAGTAATCGGAAAATATTTCCCTCGTTAACGGCATCGACTGCTGATTTTAGGTCAGCATGGCCGGTAAATAATACTCGTACTGTATCTGGGGCTATTTTCCTTGATTGCGAAAGAAACTGAATGCCGTCCATGCCAGGCATGCGATAATCGGATACTATCACCGCAAAAGGCGAGGAAGCCTCGGTAATTTTGGTTAAACCTTCACTTCCGCTATTGGCGAAAGTTAGACTAAAGCTCTGACGCAAATGTCTTTGAAGGCCAGAAAGGAGGTTGGGCTCGTCATCAACGATTAATATCCGTTCGAGCATTGTTTTTTTAACCTCCATTTACACTAGCGTGTTTTGCTGTTCTCGGGAAGCCGCAAGCATAGAAAACCAGCGTTCGGTCTGAACGGATAGTTTATCGGAATCAAAATATTGCTTATCGAGACCCTCAATCGGGTGGGGTTTCTGGTTTGCGGTGAAAGCATGAACAGATGCATTAGCGGCATGGACTGACAGAAGTGGCCAGTAGCGCGGTCCTGGACGATGGGAGGGATGGTGGTGAAAAGCAACGATTTCAACAATTTCCGATGGCAGTCCCCAAATTCCAATCAAATATGCACCTAGCTCGGGGTGAGAAACCCCCAACACGTTCTTTTCAGCTTCTAGTTCACTTAGCTGTTCTTTCTTTGCTAATTCATTGATTTCATTAAATTGATGGTCCAGTTCCAGTATAATAATCTTTCCAATGTCGTGAAGTAATCCGCCTATGGTTGCATTTTCCAGCTCTTTCAACACAGCTTCGTCTTCGGAAGCTATGTTCCGAGCAAGCATGCTAACCATTTGGCTATGATTCCACAATTTGTTTAGCATGGCAGAATGACCTTTTTGTTGGCAGGTAAATACCTCAAAACTCAATACTAAATTTTTTAACAAATTGATCCCCAGCAGCACTGCTGCTTGTTGCGGACTACTTACTCGTTGAGCCAAGCCAAAATATCCAGAATTTACGAATTGCAGAATTTTAGTACACATTCCAATGTCTTTTGATACAATTTCGCCGATTCGTTTTGCCGAAGCATTTGGGGAGTTAATTTCATCTACTAGCTCTGAATAGAGTTTAGGGATGCTGGGCAAGCGATCTATTTGACTAATAGTTTCTATAAGTTTTTGATTAGCAAGCATATTGCGAAGATCAAGTGCTCTAATAATAGCTAGTCGAAGCCTCTCGGCATCGCATGGTTTGGAAAGGAACTGATGGGCTACCCGTACCGAACCTAGTACGGCGGAGCGGTCGCTTTGGCCGGACAGAATTATACGAATAGTTTTTGGTTGCCGTTCACGAATTTCGCATAAAAGTTTAACACCATCCATATTAGGCATCCGCATGTCGCTTATTACTACATCTATGCTGCGTTGTTCCACAATGTTTATTGCTGCGACACCGCTCTCTGCAAAAAATAAATCCCATTCGCGCTTCATTGAATAAAAACTTCGGCGCAGACCATTGATAACATTTGGTTCATCGTCAACAAATAGAATCGCTGGTTTCATGGCTAAGTTTCCGTGTTTCCAAGGGGGAGTATAACTGTAAAAGTAGTGCCATGTTCGAGTTTTGTTTCCAGGTCAATACGTCCCCGATGTTTATTAACAATAATATCATGGGCTATAGCTAAACCTTGCCCAGTACCTTTTCCTACTTCTTTAGTAGTAAAAAATGGGTCGAAAATCTTGTCGCGAAGCGTAGGTTCAATCCCAGGGCCATTGTCGGTAATAAATATATAAACCCACTGCTGGTCAAATCTGGTTCTGACCGTTATTGTACCTTTAGTGCTTTCATTGTTTTTGGCAGAATCATGTAAAGCGTCAGCAGCGTTAACTATCAGGTTAAGTATTACTTGATTTATTTCGTCAGCATTACACATTACGGGGGGCAAATTAGGGTCGAGGTCGGTAATCATTTCCGCAACATACTTCCAATTATTTCGCGAAATAGTAATGGTGGCTAAAATTCCATGATTAATATTGACAAGAGATTTTTCGTTAGTGCCCGGATGAGTAAAATCTTTCATGGCCTTTACTAGCTTAGTTACTCTTTCAATTCCTTCTAGGGCGTCGTGTACAGCAATGGGAATTTCATTTATAAGGTAGTTGACGTCAATGGAACTTAGGTGAGTTTTAATCTCTTGAGCAGCGACTGAGGAGTTGTTTTTGTTAACTAACGAACTTAATAGTTCTAGCGCCTGACAAATATCTTTGAAAGACTGATCAAGAAAGCGCACATTGTCTCCCACGTATTGCATGGGGGTGTTAATTTCGTGAGCAATACCTGCCGCTAGCTGACCTATAGATTCCATTTTTTGGGAAAGCCGATTGCGTTCTTCTACTTGGTGTTGTTCGGTTACATCTCGAAAGATCAAAACGGTACAAAGATCTTTATCAAAGTATGCATTGATGGGAGAGGTGCTAAGATTTACCAGACGACGTGTTCCTTTTCGATCGTACAAATGCACTAGTCGATTTTTATGCTCTTCACATTGCGTATCAAATCGAAATGCCATGCCGTTGTTAGGATCATGAAAAGAAATTAATTTTAAAAGATGCTCTCCTTGCGCCTCTGATTGAAACCAACCGGTGAGGTTTTCCGCCGCAGCGTTTAAAAATACCACTTTTCCTGAAATATCGGTAGTAATAACCGCATCGCTAATACTGAGAAGGGTTACCTCTAGCCGTTCGGTTTGGCGTGCCAAAGCATCTTTGGCGTTAGTCTCGTCAGTAATATCATTCAAAATGCCTACTATTCCAGAAATGTTGCTGTCTTTATCAAAGTAAGGAGCTTTGTGAGAGACCAAAATTCTATTGTCCCCCCGTAAATATGCTCGGGTTTCGAGCATGTTTTTTCCATTAGTTTGAAAAAGGATTTTGTCTTGCTGTATCATCACTTCGGCCAACTCTTTGTGAAAGATATCAAAAATTGAATTTCCAATAATTTGCTGACGATCGATTTCTACGAAGTGAACGAATTCCTTATTGCAACCCAGACAGCGCTCGTTGAGGTCGCTATAATAAATTGGATGAGGAATAGCATCAATTAATAGTTGGAGAAACTGAAGCTGGTTGGTAAGTTCTTCCCGGTTGCGTCTCTCTTCGGTTACATCGCGAAGAGTAACCGCAATTTCGTTTTCCAACGGAATTATTTTGCACTCAAAAACTCTAGAGTATTCATTCGTTGCCAGTGAAATTTCACAGTGATTCGGTGTTTTAGATGCCATTGAGCTTTTTGACATTTGCTCAAGAGATTTACCAACGGGGTGGTTCTGGAATATCTCTGAAAGTTTTCGCCCCTCTTCGAACACTAGTTGTTTATCCCAGCTCGCGGTGGTTCTATTACTCATGACCACAATGCATTCTTGATTTAAAACCAAAACATGCTCTGGAAGATTGGAAAGCACGGTGGTGACCAAAGTGGTCTTGATGTCTGTAAAAGTATGATTGGCAGTCTTTGAAGCATTGTCTTCATTGTCTTCATCGGTTATGCGGCAGAGTTTTGACACAGCAGGTGGCCCTCCAAATTAATAACCAACTAGCAAGCATCTGATACCGTAGCATGCAGTTACAAGAGCCCGTTGCATGATTCGTGCTCAAAAAATCAGGGGGGAATTTGCTGAAAAGTAATTTGTGGCTTAAAAAATACTAGGTTGGCTTTTACCCAGCGGCTTGTTTGACCTAGCGAAAAGACATTTCGTAGACAGATGCAAATTGTAGAATGGTGGAAAATTGTTTTCTTTATACTTTTTTGCCATAACCAGTTAGGCTAGGAAGCATGGTCCGTCAATTAGTCATGGTAGCAGTTCTGGTGGCATTTGGTTCTTACTGCTGGGGGGGGATAGGTAGCGCACAGGCTCAGGAAATCCCTGCGCAATGGCATTTAACGGTAACCGGGGGGACTGAGTTCCCCATAGATGTAGCTGCGCGGCTTACTTTGGAGACGCCAGGACGTGTGTTGCTTTCTACGTCGCTGGGTGTCATGCCCATGGGATATGTGGATTTATTAAATAGTATTTTGGTAGAAGGGGGGGCCTACCCGCAAAGTACTGCTGATTTCATTCAATCTGCACTTCAGAACTCGTTGACCTGGAAAACGCATGTTGGCTGGAGGCCACTTAAAAATTGGGGTTTTTTTGTATCTGGCGGCTATACATTAGCTACATTAGGAGGGACTCTAACTGGAGCAGAAATAATTTCTGCAGCAACGGGGCTTGAACCGCCGCAAGAGGTAGAGCGGTTTGATGCAGAGATTAGAGCGCGTTCTACGCTTCATCTTTTGGGAGGGGAAGTTGGCTATCAATGGATTATTTTTGACCGGCTGGTTATTCAGCTAACCGCGGGCGGGTTTGCTACGGTTGGCGCCTCATCGTATCTTTCGCATCATGGACTAGAAGGAAAAATTGAAGGAGTAAAAGCCAATAAAGTAATAGATTCCTATTTGAGAGAAGGCGAGCGATTTCTCGATAATATTTATACTTCTTATGTACACGCAGGCTATCTTGGTTTTCAAGCTGGCTTTCAGTTCTTTTGATTAGGGCTCATAAAACAAATAGGTGTAATCAATTTCCTGCGACTGAGGTAGATTCTGAATGTCTACACGCGCTTGCGGATATTTTTGAATTAGCTTTGCAAAAACTTCCAGCGCTTGCAGTAAATGCTGGCGAGTATGAGTTGGGGTCAGACTGGTGCGAATTACCGATTGGCCATAGGGAACTGCTGGATAAACGGCAGGAGTAGCAAACACTCCCATATCTAGCGCTTCACGGCACAAACGAAAAGCTAACGATTCCGAGCCAACAAACAGCGGAACAATCGCGGTGGGAGGGCTGTCTTCCTTACCGCTCATAATACAGTATCCGATGCGCGAAATTTCCTGACGAAAGAAATGAATGTTCTCCCAAAGTCGGTCAAAAAGAGTTTGGTCTTCTTTCATTACTCGTAAAGCGGCCAAGGCTGCTGCCACCGATGCGGGCGGAAGAGCTGCAGAAAAAATCATGGTACGGGCATGGTGACGCAAGTATTCAATAATATTGCGGTCACCAGCCACAAAACCACCAAAGCTGGCCATAGCTTTGCTGAAAGTGGCAAAAATCAAATCCACTTCCGAAGTCACTGCCTGACTGTCACAAGTGCCTCGGCCATTTCTGCCTAGAACTCCGAAGCCATGAGCATCATCGACATATAGGCGAAATCTATACTTCCGTTTTAGTTGTACCAGCTTGGCTATGTCAATTACCCGACCAGTCATGGAAGTGATTGCATCGGTAACCACTAAAGCATTTGGCCAGCTATTGGCTTGTTTCAACTGCTCTTCCAAATGTTCCGAATCATCAAACACCCTAATTTTGGAATGGGACAACCGTAATCCATCAATAATGCTGCCATGATTTTCTCTTTGCGAAAAAACTGCTGCCCCCGGAAGGGAAGCCAAATGCCCCAACACCCCAAAATTGGCTAAACACCCTGAAGAAAACACCATCGCCGCTTCTTTACCAACAAAGTCGGCCAATTCATTTTCCAAAGTTTCGTGAAGTACGAGATTACCGTTTAGAAATCTAGATCCGGTGCAGCTAGTCCCAAAACGGTCAATGGCTTGGTGAGCAGCGTGCAATACTGCCGGATGGTGAGTTAAGCCCAAATAGTTGTTGGACCCTAGCATCACCACTTGCTTGCCGTTTACGGTCACTATTGGTCCATCCGAAGAAGATAGAGCATTAAAATAGGGATAGACTCCGGCTGCTTTTATGATTTGAGCGCCCTGCCACGAACAGCACTGTTCGAAGAGATCTATGGTGTTTTCCATTGCTAGCCTTAACCTCCTCAACAAAAGGTGGTTCCGTAGTAATAGGGGCGGGCATACGATCCGACAACTGCCTGAAAGCAAATCGGGCAAGCTAACAGTGGCAGAAGCAGCGAGTTACGGAAAAAATGAGAAAAATTTTGGTGACTGGGGCCGGTAGTGGATTGGGAAAAGCGATTGCTGAGAGGCTTGCCAAGTGCGGTGACCAGGTAGTAGGAACTGTTCGAAATGAAGAACGTGCTCAAATGCTTACCGAACAGGCACGGGAAGCGCAGTTATCTATTTACTATTCGCCTTTAGAGATATCTAATTCCGACTCAATTCACTTCCTGGCTTCCTCATTGAATGCCCAAGGAGGGGTCGATGGCGTAGTGCATAACGCTGGTTTTGGGGTATTTGGTCCCATCGAAGAAGTAAACGCACAGTCAACTTTGCGTCAATTTGCAGTCAATTTATTCGGTCCATTGGAGTTGACACGCCTACTTTTGCCAAGCGTAAGAGAAAACCGGGGTTTTATTATTTGGATTGGTTCTTTGGGGGGGCGATTGGCGATGCCTTTTCAAGCTCATTACGCGGCTACCAAAGCGGCGGTTGCTTCTATAAGCGACTCCATGCGCATGGAACTCAAACCTTTTGGGGTGCGGGTTTGCTGCGTCGAGCCAGGAGATTTTGCGACTGGCTTCACTGATGCTCGGCAGGATAAAAGCCGTGCTCAATCTCTCTATCAGGGTAGACTTAGAGCCTGTCTTGCGGCCATCAATCAGCAAGAAAGTCAGGGAGCTAACCCCAAACTGGTGGCTCGGCAAGTGGAAAAGCTTTCCAAAAAATCCAATCCTCCCGCACGAAAAGCAGTAGGGCAGTGGGCGCGTACTACGGTTGTCTTACAGCGAATTTTTCCCGATTCATTGCGTGAATGGGTGACGACCAAATACTACCAAATCTAGAATTTCGCTAAATCAGGGCAAGAAGGCGAGCAAGAGCTGCTGCGGTCGATTTGGTGAGAATTGCAAGCCAAGCTACAACTTCATGGGAACAATGGTAGTAAGGGAGCGATCTATGTCGCGGGTAGCTTGGGAAAAACGTAGTTGCCTGGCTAAACCAGTACGGGTATCTAGGGCATACAGGGTGTATATCGAGGAGCACGAAGTAACATCTCAGTTGGTGGACGCCAACCATGATGGAATGAAACTTGCCCATTTAAGTGATTTACATGTGTATTCCCGCTTCAAACCGCGCCGGCTTTGGCGAATTATTGATCTAGTCAATAAAAGACAGCCCAATGTAGTACTGCTGACTGGTGATTACGTATGTTTATCGCAGCGATCATTGCGGCTATTGACCGAAGCTCTACAAAACTTGTCTATTCCTGCCTGGGCGACTCTGGGTAATCACGATCATTGGGCGGGAGCGCAAGCAGTCAGCGCTGCTTTGCAAATGGCAGGCATTCGCGTACTCGATAATGTCCACTGCACGTTGCTTTACCAAGGAACACCATTGCACATAATCGGTATTGATGATTATCGTACTGGCCACGCTAAGACCGCGGCTGCCTTGTCGCGGGTAGCTAGCGGAGGAACGCGCATTGTACTGACCCATAATCCCCTAGTTGCTGACGAAATTGCCGGATGTGGCATAGCCCTAATATTGGCAGGACATACTCATGGTGGCCAAATTCGTCTTCCTGGTGTAACTACTGGAATTGCTAGGCGAATTGGAGTTAAATACCTAGCTGGCTTTTATGAACTGGGAGATACGATTTTGTATGTTAATCGCGGACTGGGGGCCTCTATACCCTTGCGTTGGGCAGCTCCAAGGGAGGTTGCTTTTTTCACTCTTCGTTCGAGCGGCAAGATCTAAAGGTAATTCCTAAAGGTAAATAATGAAGCAGCTTGCCTGTTCGCTCTAGTAGAGCTAAAAATGGCCGGCTCAACTGAGGGGTTTGTAAGCAACATTTTTTCGTAGGTTAAGAGGAGATTAGAATTCATGGCAAAGATTTTTTCCGAAAGTGACGCCAATCCCAAAGCTTTAGAAGGGAAAAAAATAGTAGTTATTGGTTATGGGAGTCAGGGAAGAGCGCAATCGCTGAATTTGCGAGATAGCAAACTAAACGTTACTGTGGCTGATTTGCCGGGAAGCGCTAATTGGAAGCTAGCGGAGCAAGAGGGATGGAAGCCGGTTTCGCCTAACGACGCCATCAAAGGCGCAGACGTAGTATGTATGCTGGTGCCAGACATGATTCAGGCAAAAGTATACCGTGAAGTGGTGGCCCCTGCTCTTACCCCGGGAGCAATGTTGTTTTTCTCCCACGGCTTCAACATTCATTACGGACAGATCAAGGCGCCAGAAGGGGTAGATGTGGTAATGGTAGCCCCTAAGTCGCCGGGTGCTTTAGTGCGGCGAATGTATGAAGAGGGAAGGGGTGTTCCCTGCATTATTGCCGTGCACAAAGACGCTACTGGTAAAGCATTTGAGAAAGCCTTAGCTTATGCTCACGGCATTGGTGGAACGCGCGCCGGGGTAATTGAAACCACCTTTGCAGAAGAAACCGAGACCGATTTATTTGGAGAGCAGGCGGTGCTTTGTGGCGGCGCTACCGAACTAATCGCTGCCGGGTTTAAAACCCTGGTAGATGCCGGCTATCAGCCAGAAATCGCCTACTTCGAGTGTCTACACGAACTAAAGTTGATTGTTGATTTGATCTACGAAGGTGGTTTTGCCCGCATGCATAAGTTTGTGAGCGATACTGCCAAATACGGCGATCTGACCCGCGGACCTCGGGTGGTCAATGCTCAGGTACGGGAAGAAATGAAGAAAATTTTAGAAGAAATCCGTTCTGGTGAATTTGCTCGCGAATGGATTTTGGAGAACCAGGCAGGCCAACCCTGCTATGCCAAACTGATGGAGCAAGACTTGGCGCAGCCCATTGAAGAAGTTGGCAAATCGCTTCGTAGCCGCATGTCTTGGCTTCAGAAAAATTCAGAAACCAAGTAGTTTAGTTGTTTGCAGGTGGCCCTTCCATAATCGGTGGAAGGGCATTGTGTTTCTTGCAAAGCAATGTGCCTGGGGGATGACGTGGAACCAATTCAGCCGGTTAGTTTTTGTCAAGGTAGGTTATGTCTCATTGATCAGAGGTGGCTTCCTGCTGACGAGCGCCGTGTCGAATATGATGACCCGGCGGACGTAGCCCGAGCCATAAAAGAAATGGTAGTGCGCGGAGCGCCGGCTATTGGAATTGCCGCAGGTTTTGCAATGGTATTAGCTGCCCAGCAGGCGCAGAAAGTAGCACCTCCCGAAAGAAAAGGAATTCTTCGAGAAGCAGCGCTTTTTTTGAAAGCAGCGCGTCCTACCGCGGTGAATCTCGCCTGGGCGGTTGACCGAATGGAGCGCTTTCTAGAACCGCATCTATGGAATCCCGAACTCTCACAGATTGCTTTAAGTGAGGCTCAAGCTATTCTCAATGAGGACATTGCTTCTTGCCAAAGTATTGGTCGGCTGGGGCAAGAGCTTATACCAAACGGCGCAACAGTGTTAACCCATTGCAACGCCGGGGCGCTGGCTACTGGGGGATACGGTACTGCTCTGGGGGTAATTCGGGCAGCTTGCGAGGAAGGAAAACAAATTCGGGTAATTGCTAACGAAACCCGTCCCTATTTGCAGGGGGCTCGACTAACTGCTTGGGAGCTGCATAGAGACAAAATTGACGTCACAATAATCAGCGACAATATGGCGGGTTTCCTTATGCAAAAGGGAGAAATATCTTGCGCAATAGTCGGAGCGGATCGCATTGCTCGTAACGGAGATGTCGCCAATAAAATTGGAACCTATTCAGTAGCGGTTTTATGTCGCGAACACAAACTGCCTTTTTATGTAGCTGCCCCGCGATCAACAATAGATTTAGACTTGCCCTCCGGAGCGAAAATTCCCATTGAAGAACGTTCCTCCGAAGAAGTTACCGTAATAGGTGGAAAATCTTATGCTCCGGCAGGCGTGCGTGCACGGTATCCGGCATTTGATATTACACCGGCAAAATGGGTTGATGCGATAATTACTGAAAAGGGAATAGTGCGTCCCTGCTTTGAAAAAAACTTGGCCGGGCTTTTTTTGTAGCGGAGTTTGTTAATGTCAGAATATCTGACTCATGCCAGCTTTGCAAAAAAACAAACTTCTAGTAATGAAGAAACCCAAGAAGATATTTTACTAGATGCAGAACTGAATGGGTTGCTTTCATTTTCTGATGGTAACGAAATTCAAAGAAACCGCCAAGTATACGTGAATCGAAATCTTAGAATGAGCAACATAAAGCTTGTCGGTTTTGATATGGATTATACTTTGGCTATATATCAAAAAAGAACTATTGAAAAGCTTTCTTTTGATATGACGCTGAAAAGGCTGATCGAAACAAGAGGGTATCCTGCAAACATAAATCAGCTTGTATATGATCCCTTTTTTATTATTCGAGGTTTATGCATTGATCGTGCTTTAGGGAATTTGCTAAAAATGGATCAGTATTACCATGTTGGACGGGCATGTCATGGTAGGCATCTACTAAGTAAAATCGAAAAAAAGAGACTTTATCGAGAAGAAAAAATCAATATCAAGAGCAAACGCTTTGCGTGGATTGACACGTTGTTTGCACTTCCGGAAGCATGTCTTTATGCAGACATTGTAGACTGGATGAGTAAACATTCTAAAAAAATAGACTTTGACCGCTTGTATGTCGATATTCGCGAAAGCATCGACGAAGTTCACCGCGATAACAGCTTAAAGCAAGTCATTTGCAGTAACTTGGAGCAATTTATAGTACAAGATCCAGAATTGGGGCCAACTTTGCATCAATTAAGGTTGGCTGGAAAAAAAATATTTTTGCTAACGAATTCAGCCTGGGACTATACCAACACTGTAATGTGCTATTTGTTGGATGATAATACTTCCGACTATCCTAGCTGGCGTAATTACTTTGATGTAGTTGTCTGTTCAGCTCAGAAACCAGAATTCTTTACTAGTGAAAACCCTTTTTGGGAGTTAGATACTGCAACCGGTCGGAGAATAAGGCGAGCAGAATTGTTCGAGCCAGGACGAATTTACGAAGGTGGAAATCTGGTAGATTTCGAGAACAAAATGAAGATTGGTGGAGAATTCACTTTATACATTGGCGATCATATTTATGGAGATATTTTACGTAGTAAGAAATCAAGTCTTTGGCGAACTTGTATGATTGTAGAAGAATTGGAAGAAGAGGTTGCCAATAATGAACGTCTGGAGCAAAAGTGGCTGCGGTTGGCTAAACTAGAATTATTTCGCTCTCGCTTGGACCGAGAGATTCGTTTTCGCGAAAAAGAGTTCAAAGTCTTAGAGAGCATGCAGGGCGAAAAGTACCTTGGTTTGTGCCGAATGAAAGAAGAGTTAGAAAGGCTTCACTGTGTTTTGCAAAAGGTTGTAGATGAAGCTGAAAATTTGGAAGATTCAGTAGAAGCACAGTTTAATCCGTTTTGGGGTCTATTATTTAAAGAAGGGACAGAAAAAAGCCGCTTTGGTAAGCAAGTAGAAGAGTATGCTTGTATTTACACTAGTCGGGTTTCTAATCTCCTGGGTTATTCGCCTTTTCAATATTTCCGTTCCCCACGAGATTTTTTGCCGCATGAGCAATCAATCAAAAGCGAGTCTTATTGATAGGTTTCCTGCCGAAAATTTGGGAATGCACTTGAACTATTAATTTCCAATGCACTAATAAGACGTATGTCGGCAGGATTGAGCAACGATCCACCAAGTTTTCTTGATGAGCAGCGCAACTTTCTGGACCCTAGGCCGAAAAGTATTTTAGATGCGCGAATTAACGCGCAGCTTGGAGGTCCTAAAAGTGACCTGCATAAACATGGAGGCTGATTTATGTTAGGCATTAGTAGCCTTAATAGAAGCGTATCTCAGATAAGCTATACGCCACCAACAGATACGGGATCGAAAACAACCGGGCAATCTCCGCAAGATACCTACGGAGCTGGCTGTTCTCAATGCAAATCGAGTCAGGGACCTGATTCAATGCTTCCCAAACCAGAAGCCGGCGATGACAATCAAAAAATGAGTCAACTGCTTGAGCAAATAATCCAACTGCTGCAAATGATGCTGGAAGCGATGAAGAATAAAGGTGGCCAGGAGGGTGGTACGGAAGGTCCTGGCAATGCTGGTACGGAAGGTCCTGGCGATGCTGCTAGCAAGAATGCAGCTACAGGTCCTCAAGGTAGTGATGGTTCCGATTCTAGCGGCGAGGCAGGTGAAAAGGGAAACAATCCTTTAGCTATTTTGATGCAGATGTTGCAAGTTTTCTCAAGTCTCATGCAGATGAATCAAGGAGGCGGTGCTAGTGGCGGAGGTGGGGGCGCTCCTAGCGTGTAATTAAGTTTCAAATAGACAAAAAATAGCTCGGGGCACGCAACTCCGAGCTATTTTGGGTAATTCTTGCAATCATGTATAACTCATTGTTTCGCCAAAAAGTTTGAGGGATTGTCCCAAATAGGCACTTATTCTTCCTTCAGATGACTTATCAGTTAAATCATGGTCGGAAGATTACAATAGGAATAGGCTATGTCGGAATTAAATAATAGCGAAAAGACCAAAGCATCTGCTTCTTTTAATATGAAACTGCCCGAAAAATGGGCGGAAGTTCTTCAAAACCAAGAAAAAGTTGCACAAGTATGGGGTGGTAAAGTGTCTTTCCGTGATTTTTTCCATATCGGCGAACGAGAAATGCGCGGAATGGTAAATGTTGCCTATTTTTTATATGAACAAGGTCATTATGAGGATGCTATCAAGATTTTTAAAGGTTTGGTGGCCATTGATCCTAAGAAGGCCTATTTGCGTACCGCTCTGGGGGCTATTTGTTTGTGTCAGCACAAGTTTGATGAAGCCTTGCGGCATTGCAATGATGCTCTCAATATCGATTCTAATGAGAATGCAGCTCTGGTAAACCGAGCCGAAATCTATATTCGACGTGGTCAATTAGTTGAGGCGGAAAAGGATCTGGAAGCATTCCTTGGTCTTGACGTGGATAAAAAGAGTCCAATGGCAATAAGAGCCAAAGCTCTTGCTGCATCAATCAAACGTAGGCTCGAACAAAAAAAGGTCACGAGTAAGCCTGCGAATTTGCCAAATAGCGAGCCGAACTCGGGACAGAAATCTTTTCTGAGCAAATGGTTACGAAGATAAAGTGGTTATCAATAAGATCAATACTAGCGCAAATTACGCGTACGAGAATTAGAATCAGTCTCGAATCCCAAACAGATTTTTTGCGAAACAACGCGGTGTCGTCTGTAGTACGCCTCGCGAATCATTTTTGCTCTGACCTCTGGGGGATAGTAGTCAGCGGATTCAGGTTTTTCCAAGCCGGTGTTTTCTAATAAAAACCTGCATATTGAGTCGGGGTTAGCGCCGAGCTCAGCAAGTACTTTTCCTGCGAAGCGATCTGCTTTGGCTTCTTCTTCCCGATAGATTTTCCTAAGTTCCGATTTTGTCAAATGTGACAAATCATTATTGGGCCATGTGTCTGGTTGATGACCAATTTCGTGACCAAGCATTGCGATAAGAAAATCGTCATCATCCTGATGTTCCTCTAGAAGCTCAGTGCCAACGGCAATTTGGCCTTCTCGTGAAATGCAGGCATTAGCGCCTTCGCACAACTCAATAGAAAAAGCTTCCGCCGGCAATCCTAGAAGTTCGGTCACCTCATCTTTAATGATGCCCAATCGGCTAAGCCCGCGCTTAAGCTTGGGGTGCTTTTTTTTATCTACCAACCGTGGCGGCTTCTTTCCAAACAAGAGCACTGCCATCGGATGTGGCTGGATAACTCCAGTAGGAACTGAGCTTTGCCCCGCAGTGGTGGAAGTGAAAGTGGTGGAATTAAAACCTGTGGAAATAGAGCTGTTAATGCGCATAAGGTTAGTCTGCCTGATTGTCTATTTACCTAGTTATTGTATCCAGATTTCTTGTGCGAGCCATCATTTAAATGACTAGGGCATGTCCCTATATCCGACATCGCCGCTTCGTCATTGCCCACGACGCGATTTCAAGAAACCACGAATTTGAGACCACTTACTCTCGTCCAACGACAATCGTAACGCCATCCAAAGCCTAAACCAAAGGTCAGATCGGAATGCAAGCTGGTCTTTCAACTGTGGTGCCCCCTGGATTCCCGCTTTCGCG
>JBNKEI010000015.1:0-42680 GCA_050288705.1 Myxococcales bacterium | reverse complement strand
AAAATATTCAGAAAATATTCCTACTATTGTCTAATGGGTTGATCTTAGTGGCCACTGGGTAATTGTAGTAGGCTACGATGATCGAGGAACATCAGAAATCACTGACGATGTCATTATTTTTGCTGACTCTTACGATAAATACGACGACAAAGAAGACGGCTACACCATTAGCAATGCTGATAGATTCTATTGGATGTGGTTCGATGCTTTGTATTTCAAAGAGATAACCTGGCGGACTATGATTACTGCTACACCTAAAGTGCCCTTTACAAACTAGTTGCTGCGCTTTTTTACACTATACTTAATACTTCCTTGAGGTGTTTACGACTATAGACCCTTGGGATCGGGAGCAGACTAGAAATCCGAGCAGGCAATACGTTTCCGTCTGCCGAGAAAAGGACTAGGCGGGTTTGCCACAGTTGGCGCAGAACTTGGCGCCTGCGGGTAGTTCGGTGCCGCATACGCATTTTTTTGGCCCAGTCGATTTTCCGCATTGCGAGCAAAACTTTGCTTCGGCGGCGAGCTGGGCGCCGCATTCGCAAGTGTTGTTGGTGGCGGCATGGGCCAAAGGTTTTCCGCAAGAGCTACAAAACTTACCTGCGGGGGTCTGGGCAGTGCAGGAAGGACAAGAAACAAGCTGGGTCGCCGCGGTTGCTACTGCGGTTGATGCTGGGGAGGTGGCCATGGTTTGCCCCATCATATTAGCCATTTGGAAACCCATGCCCATTCCCATGCCGGCTAGCGCCCCCCCGGCTCCTTCGCCACCTTTGGCCATTCCTACTCCGGCATTACGCATCATTTCGGTCTGAGCCACGGCAACGTAGGCCGGGTCGCGAGCCAGGTTCATACGCCGTTGATCATCAGCGATGGCCATGTTTCGCTTGTTGAGTTCGGCTTTGTCTTCGTCGCTAATAGAAAGAACAAAATTTCCAAATTGGACTACTTTTATTCCATAGCGGTCTACTTCTTCACGAATCTGTTCCAATAAGGCTTTTTGCAATTCCAGCTTGTAATGAGGGCTGATCATTTTGTTCAGCGCCCATCCTTTTTCGCCTAATTCGCCTACCGCGTCAGACAAATACTTTAGAAGAATGGCTTTAAACCAATTTAAAAACGAGTTGCCATTTTGTAATTCAGTGCCAGTTCCAACCAGACCAAAGAGCAGTTTTTCAGGGTCGAGCACTTGCACGGAGAAATCACCATAGACCATGGCGTCGCACATCATTTGCGTTACGTTGTCGGTGACTGACCCCAGAGGTCCACCAAAGCGTATCGAGGGTACTTCGCGCGTGGTTACAAAATACAACTCGGCAACAAAAAGATTACCCCCGGTAAATTTTTCTAAAATGGCAGAAAGGAAGGGTATATTGCTGCTATCTAGGCTGTGGGTGCCCGGACCCAATTTACCCATTACCTTGCCGCCTTTGACAAAGATGGCTACTTCATCGGGCTGGCAGGTTAATTGAGTCATCGTCCGAATATTTTTTTCGGGATATTTGTAAAGAATATCTTGCTTTGCCTCGTCTGGCCTAGCAATGAAATTTCGTTTGGTTTCGTTGGTGAAGCTACTAAACAGGCCCATTAGCCATTCTCCGTTCTTCTAAGTTCCAGGCACAATTAATGATGTGATGATCCTAACGTGCAATCGCGATAACTCGCAATGATAACCAACAGGACTGCTTTCATTGAACGTACAGATGCTTTAGTGTTCGCCCTCTATCCTGAAGGAGAGTACAAAAATGACCATGGTTTTAAAGAAGAACACTTTTTTTGGACGCCGCCAAGGGCCGCTGGTGATGGTAGTAATGGACGGGGTGGGTTTTGGTCCCGATTATCCAGGAAACGCAGTCAAGGCAGCGGTTAAGCCTAATTTAGATCGGCTTTTCGCCACATCTCTTTGGACCAAGATAGCCGCCCATGGAATCGCAGTGGGTATGCCTTCCGACGCGGATATGGGCAATTCCGAAGTTGGCCACAATGCCTTGGGCGCAGGTCGAGTGTTTGACCAAGGCGCCAAGCTGGTAAGTAACGCCATCAAGTCGGGCCGTCTTTTTGAAGATGCAGGATGGAAGGAAGTGGTAGCCAATGTGGTAGCTACCAAAGGATGCCTGCACTTGATAGGTCTTTTTTCTGATGGGAATGTACATAGCCACATTGACCACGTCAAAGCGCTGGTAGAAGCAGCCAAGCGAGCAGGAGTAAACAAAGTAGCTATTCACGCGTTGCTTGACGGGCGCGATGTTGGTGAAACTAGTGCTTTGGAATACACTGAGCCTTTTGAGAAATGGATATCGGCAGTTGACTCCCGTTACGGAATTGCTTCTGGAGGTGGACGGATGGCCATTACCATGGATCGCTATGAAGCCGACTGGTCCATGGTTGAACGCGGTTGGAAAACCCATGTATTGGCCGAAGGGCGTACTTTTCCCTCTGCTTCGGCGGCAGTACGTGCCTTTCGAGCAGAACGGCCGGGGGTAATTGATCAAGATCTTCCTCCTTTTGTGGTGGAGCGCGAAGGAAAACCATTTGCTCCTGTTGTTGATGGCGATTCGGTAGTATTTTTCAATTTTCGTGGCGATCGGGCGGTGGAAATTAGCAAGGCGTTTTGTGGCATGCCCGTGCCATTTGACCGCAAACGCAGCCCAAAGGTAGTTTTTGCGGGGATGATGACCTACGACGGGGACACTGATTTACCCCCGCGCATTTTAGTAAGCCCTCCAGCAATAGATCGTACGGTTGGTCAGTATTTGTGCGCCAATGGGGTGCGTTCTCTAGCTTGCTCGGAAACACAAAAATATGGCCATGTTACCTATTTCTGGAACGGGAATCGTTCTGGTTACATTGACCCAACGCTGGAAAAATATGTGGAGGTTCCTTCTGACCGTGTTCCTTTTGAACAGCGGCCATGGATGAAAGCCGCGGAAATTACTGACGCGGTATTGGCGGAACTGGCCAAGGGCAAGGTGGATTTCGCTCGTCTAAACTTTGCCAACGGAGACATGGTTGGTCATACTGGGGATTTTAATGCTGCTCGTATTGGCGTCGAGGCGGTGGACTTATGCCTAGGGCGTATTATGGCAGCGGTTAAAGACATGGGAGGAGTAGTTCTGGTTACCGCTGATCATGGAAATGCTGATGAAATGATCGAGTTGGACAAAAAAGGCAACTTGGTAACTGAAAATGGCAAACCGAAAGCAAAAACTAGCCACACGCTTAATCCTGTCCCGGCAATTATTTATGATCCTAATTTTTCTGGCGAGTATGAGTTTAATCAATCATTAACCAAGCCAGGACTTTCCAATCTAACCGGAACCGTTTTGGGATTGCTGGGGTACCAATCACCCGAGGACTATGAGCAAGCCATTTTGACTTTTCACTAATTAACCATTTTACCCCTAATGGGAGACGCCCTCTTGCATAAGCAGACTGCGCGGGTTTTGGTAATTGATGACAATGAGGTTATGCGAGAGGGTATGGCTATTGCAATTAATCGCCTAGGGCACGAGGTGGCGGTGTGCTCGGGGGGAGCTCAGGGAATAGAGGTTTTTGAAAAGAGCCGCGGCCATTTCAATTTAGTAATAACTGACCTGAAAATGAGTCCGGTAGATGGGCTCGAGGTAGTACGGCGTATTCGAGAGATTGATAACGACGCCTTAGTTATGGTGGTAACTGCTTGGGGGTCCATTGAGTCGGCAGTGGAAGCTATGCGAGTAGGAGCTTTTGATTTCGTAACCAAGCCTTTTACTCCAGAGGTGTTACGCCTAAAAGTGGAAAAAGCCTTGGCCTTGGAAGGTATTCAACACGAAGCCACTCGTTGGAAGGCACGAGCAGAAGCTTTGGAGCAAGATGCTCGCGAAAATGGAAAGCTAGCCGATTTGATAGGTAGCAGCGAGTCGATGCGCAAAACCTTGGCGGCAATTCGAAAAGTAGCATCCACCGATGCTACGGTACTTATTACTGGTGAATCGGGAACAGGAAAAGAATTGGTGGCGCGGGCAATTCATGACCTGTCGGACCGGCAAAACGGACCCTTTGTTGTAGTACATTGCGCCGCTTTGCCGGAGACATTGTTGGAGAGCGAGCTTTTTGGTCATGAAAAAGGGGCGTTTACCGGGGCGGTAAAGCGGAAGCTGGGGCGGTTTGAATTAGCTGATCAAGGTACCTTATTCTTGGACGAGGTCGGTGAAATCAGTTTGCCTATGCAAACTAAGCTACTACGAGTATTGCAGGAAAGGGAAATCCAGCGGCTTGGCAGCGAAAGAACATTGCGTGTGGATACTCGGGTAGTTTCGGCAACTAATCGAGATTTACGGGCTGCCGTAGAAAAGGGATTGTTTCGCGAGGACCTCTATTATCGATTGCACATTGTACCTATTAACGTGCCTCCTCTGCGCGAGCGTCGAAGCGACATAGGAGAACTGGTCAGCCATTTTTTGCAAAAGCATCGGCCGCGATTAAAACACCAGGTGAAAGGTATTACTGAGGAAGCGAAAAGGGTTTTGCAAGCTTATTACTGGCCAGGAAACGTTCGCGAGTTGGAAAACGCGGTTTCTCAGGCCATAGTTTTCTGTGAAGAAGACATGATTACCATTAGTGATTTGCCGGCCTTTGTGACGCAGAAAAAAAGCGATCGTTTGTCTTTGCCCGAGTCAGAACTTAGTCTCCCGGAGATTTTGGAAGATCTTGAAAAGCAACTGATACTTCGCGCCTTGGAGAAAGCCCAAGGAGTAAAGACCGAAGCAGCTCGGCAACTAGGAATCAAAACTAGCGGATTGTATTACAAATTGGAGAAGTATGGCCTACTTACTTGTTCAGAAATGGCCTCTGCGAGAGAAAAGAACTGGGAAGAAAAATAGAGCGGACTTGACACTTGGAAAGTGTCTTTGAAAACATTAAGACTCCGAGCTATATATGAGCCGGTTCTAGGCCGAGCAACGAACGGAGCCCCGCAGTCCCTGACAATCTTTTATCGTTAAGAGGTAGCAAGAACTGCATTCAATAAAGGCTAGTTCGAGATGTACAATGGAACACGGAGGAAAAGGCTGGACGAACAAGGTAGCAAAACTAAGAAAAAACGATGTTGTCTCCAGAAGGGCAAATTCTCTATGAGTGATTTTTGGCAGACTACCCAATCAAGCGCTGGTGTTTCCAGTCTTATACCGAAAAGGAAAAGGCGTTTTTTCTGGTTCCTTGGTTGTTCGCTGGTAACTTGTGCGCAGGAACTACGTACTCGGTGACAGACATGCCAGGCAAATCGGTGGAAGTTCATTATTTCCGGCCAAAGGCAAAATCAGATACTGAGCCTCCTTGGGTGGGGATGGCTGGCGATGAAGAACAGTCGAAAGTTTCAAGTCCTTCAGGACATTCGCTTATTCTTGGAGGAGCAGCTTCGGAAGCTCATAACCAAGAAAGAGAAGCGAATTCATTGAATGGTGGCTTCTCAAGTGCGGGCGAATGTTTTCCGGGCAGTAGGCTGCCAATCATAAAATTGAGAGATTATTCCGATCACGAGCAACAAGAAGGAGTTGAGAAACGTCGGTGGGTGTGGGCCGTTGCTCCGGTGGTGTTGGCTCTTTTAGGAGGGTTCTACTGGGCGAGCAATCATTATTCTTTAAATGTAGGGCTGTGGAAACAAATGACTCATTTACCGGAGGTGCCAGAGGTGCCTTCTGAAGTGAAAGTGGTTGCGGCGGTAAACAGTGGCCTTGATTTTTCCACAAAAAATTCTTGGAAGCATCCTGCAAAAAGTGAGCTAGCAAAAGGGAACGCAGAAAGCGTAACCGCAACGGCAAAAAAGCATGGCAGCGTATCGCCTACGCTTCCTGATGCGCATCCGGCGAATACAGTAGCTATGGCAGAGACCAGCCGTGAGAAGAAGGCTTCTAGTCTTTCTTCTAGTCCTACAGGTAACCTGCGCGAGTATCGCAAGTGGGTAGCTATAGGAAAAGCAAACTATGATAAAAAACGATTTTATACAGCGGTTGAAAATTTCCAAAATGCTTTAAAGTATCAAAAAAATTATGCCGATGCCTGGATATTCTTAGGCTTATCTGTTCTGGAAAACTCTCCCCAAGAAGCTATACCTTATTTGAAAAAGGGCCTAAACCTTCAGCCTGACTTCGCACGAGGATACGTGGGGTTAGGTTTTGCTTACCAATTGCTCGATCGCAAAGCGGAAGCGGCGCAAGAATATAAGAAATACCTCCGCATAGACCCCAACGGGCCTTATGCTCCGGAATTGCGTACGATTTTAATGAGCTTGGAGTAGGTCGTAAATTGATACCGGTGTACAGTAAAGCGCTGTTATCTAGCCCGAATTAATCGATTAATCACGGTGCACAGAATAATTTTTTAACGCCTAGTAGCAGCCGGTCGCTCATAGAAAACAAACATGCTACTCGCTCTCCTTCGATGACACCAACTTCTCCTGTGCAAACACGTTATCCCGCTGGAAAGTATCTATAAATTTCTTAGTCACATAATGCACTTTAAAGTGCATGGTATTTGTCACCTTACCAGTGTCGTCCACCATTACCGGCAATTCGTAAAAAGAATATTTCCATGTGCCGGTCTGGTCTTGGGCGCTTGTCGGCACGCTAAACACAGCATAACCCTTCCAAGTTGATTGCGGCATTATTTCCACATTTTTATCAAACAACTTAATAGTCACGATCTCTGCCGTACCGGCTCCTGGCACGCATGTTTTTGCCGATGCGGCGATGGCTATTGCGTCTTCCTTGGATTGCAATTCATAATCGTTTCCGGCCGGATCAGTTAATTTCACTGCTGCCCGATTCAAACGTAATATTTGGTCGGTGGAATTAGTTATAATAACTCTTAAAATATCTTGCCCGTAATTCCAATGGATCACGTAAAAATCAACGATGTGTTGCTCACCGGTCTGTGGATCGGTATATATACCGCCTGCAGTGTTGCATGTTGGAGCCTGAGTTACGAATTCTGGCGGCAGATTGGTGAGTCTTGATAATTCCACAGTAAGTCCGTCTTTGGTCTGCTTCAACTCTTTCTTATCCATCGGTTTTTTATCAAATCGAACCACTGTCCTCGTTACCGGACCGCAGGCTACCAAATTGACTAAAGGAAAAAGAAAAGCATATTTGACAAAAGAACGCACGTTGTTCAGATTCATTTGTTTTTTCTCCCTACATTGAAACACCGCATTTTAACGATACGCGGTATCTGTTGTGTGCTCTTGCGCTATTCTAGGGTGCGCATGGTCGGATAATTCAGTAGCTCGCGTGCCGGAGTTTATCAGATTTCACTAATAAAGTTAGTATGCGTGAAATGCGAGAAAGGCGAAGTTGACCAAGTCATTCAATGTAAAGAAATAAGTGACTAGTCGCCAAAGCCCAGTCCCTGGGTAGTCGTGAACCATGGCCCGAATCAATCTCTTCGTTTTTCATGTTTGCAAACTGACCAGGAACATATAAACACCTGCTGTGCTGATTTTAGGAATAGAGACATCCTGCGACGAAACCGCAGCCTCGGTAGTACGTGACGGACGGGAAGCACTTAGCGACGTGGTGTCATCGCAGATTGAGATTCATCGTCGCTGGGGAGGGGTAGTGCCTGAGCTTGCTTCCCGCAATCATGTGGTGCAAGTTCTGCCGGTCATAAACGAAGCCTTGGGGCGCGCAGGGGTTGCACTTGCTGATTTGGAAGCAATTGCAGTAACCAGTGGTCCAGGTTTAATCGGAGCGCTGCTAGTAGGAGTGCAGGCGGCCAAAGCTTTGGCTTGGACTGCGCATAAACCGTTGGTGGCGGTGAACCATCTAGAAGGACATTTGCTGGCTATTCGTTTGGCCGAAAATGCTCCCGAACCGCCTTTTTTGGGACTAGTAGTTTCGGGCGGTCATACCAGCCTTTTTGCAGTGAATTCGTTTAGTTCCTATCAATTACTTGGCTCTACTCGTGATGATGCAGCGGGAGAAGCCTACGATAAGGTAGCCAAAATGCTGGGACTTCCTTATCCCGGAGGTATTTTTATCGATAAATTAGCCGATAAAGGCGACCGTACTGCTATTCGTTTTCCTCGGGCATTCATTAAGGGAGGAGAATTCGAATTCTCATTTTCGGGATTGAAAACTTCCGCCTGGACATATTTGTCTAAAAATCCCTCGCCGGAAGGGCAGGCGCTGGCGGACTTTTGTGCCTCGTTTCAAGAAGCAGTGGCTGACCCACTAACCCGGAAAGCAATTAAAGCGGCACGGCGCTGGGGGCTAAAAAAACTGGTTCTCTGTGGGGGAGTGGCAGCCAACAGTAGATTGCGGGCTTTGGCTAAACAACGGGGAGAAGAGGCAGGCATTGAAGTCTTTTTACCTCCTACCAAACTGTGCACCGATAATGGCGCCATGATTGCGGTGGCAGGCACGCAAGCTTATCTCCGGGGAGAACGTGCCGGATTTGATCTTAATGTCAATCCCGCTTGGCGTTTAGGAATTTCTCGCTAATGAGCGAATCGATGAGCCAATCACCCAGAGCAATTTTGCAACGTTACGGACTGCACCCCAAAAAAAATTGGGGACAGAATTTCTTGAGCGACGAGGTGATTCTTAGTCGTATTGCTAGCGTCTGTCAGTTGGACGAGTCAGAAGTGGTAGTAGAGTTAGGGGCAGGACTGGGGCATTTAACTCGGCATTTAGCATCTACTGGGGCCAGATTGGTAGCAGTGGAGCGGGATAGAGACTTGGTTGCAGTTTTAGAGCAAGAGTTGCGTTCCCCTAGGGTGAAATTGCTGGCGGCCAATGCAGCCAATATCGATTTCGCGGCAGTGGCGGGGATCGAACGGCCGGTTGTAGCGGGAAATCTTCCTTATCATTTGTCGAGCTCCATTCTTTTTCAGGTAGTGCAACAACACGCGTCTATACGCCGCGCAATATTTTTGTTGCAAAAAGAAGTGGGCGAGCGAATTGCTGCTTCCCCGGGGGGGCGCGACTACGGGCTTCTTTCGGTTCTGCTGCAAGCTTTTGCCCGGGTGGAATTAGTGTTTGAGGTACCCGCCAGTCGGTTTCACCCCCCTCCCAAGGTGGATTCCGCAGTGGTTTTGGTGGAAATGCAAAATCCGCCGCCGGCAGCTGTGGCCGACTTGCAAAGATTCATTCGTATAGTGAAGGGGGCTTTTTTGCAAAGGCGAAAAACTTTATACAATTCTCTTAAATCATTACGTAACGACACGGGAGAGACTTATACCGCCCAGCAAGTGTTAAATGCTTTGCATCAGGCGGGAATTGAGCCTCAGCGTCGTGCGGAAACTCTTTCCCCACAAGAATTTGCCGCGCTAGAAAAGGCTTGGCCCTAAGTCAGTAAATCATGAACCAACCGCAATCTTCCTTGTCGACCGAATCTACCGCCTCCACTGCCTCCACTTCTGTTACTCCGGCAAAAACAGGGCTTGGTTCCACCATTCGCGTAGGAGCGCTTACTTTTGGCTCGCGGATCTTGGGTTTGGTTCGCGAACAGCTCTTGGCGGTTCTTTTAGGTGCTAGCAATTATGCTGATGCCTTTCTGGTCGCCTTTCGTATTCCCAATTTGCTGCGCGATCTTTTTGCGGAAGGAGCGCTTACTCAGGCGTTTGTTCCCACTTTTGCAAAGGAGGAAAAAAAAGGTCTTTCTTCCGCCTATGAGCTGGCTAACCGAGCTGCCGGAGCGCTGCTCTTGGTTACCGGATTGATTGCTGTTTTCGGTATTCTATTCGCCCACCCTTTAGTTTCATTATTGGCTCCGGGATTTGAAGAACAGCTCGGCAAAGCGGCTCTTACCGCGTTACTGGCGCGGATTATGATGCCTTTTCTTACCTTGGTTTCGCTGGCAGCAATAATGGCCGGCATGCTGAATGCCAAGGGTCGTTTTGGAATACCAGCGCTTGCTCCATCGGCGTTTAATACGGCCACAATTATGGTGGGAGGAGCGCTGTATTTGGCGGGAGTTTCTCCGGAAACAGCGGTGCTAGGCTGGTCGCTGGGAACGGTTTTGGGAGGACTTTGTCAGCTTCTCATGCAATTGCCCGCTCTCCATCGGCTAGGATTTCGCTTTTCTCCAACCTGGAAAGGTATATGGAATGATAAATCGTTGCGTTCCATGGCAAAACTAATGGGGCCAGCAATTTTGGGCTTAGCAGCAGTACAGATAAATATTTTTGTAAACACTCAATTTGCCAGTAGTCAACCAGGAGCAAATGCTTGGCTAAGCTACGCCCTTCGCTTGGTGCTAATGCCGGTAGGAATATTTGGTGTTGCTATTGCTACGGTGACCGGTTCTAGGTTGGCGCGGCGCGCAGCAGAGCAAGATATTAGCGGAATTTGTAAAGGTCTTTCCCAAGGAATGAGACAAGTAGCATTTTTAACTCTTCCGTCCTCGGCTGGCCTAATAATGCTGGCGCAGCCAATTATCGAAATAGTTTATCAGCACGGCCGATTTCAGACCAAAGACACTCAGCACACTGCTACTGCGTTAATAGGTTACGCCATTGGGCTATATGCGTGGTCCGGAGTGAAAGTGGCGTCTTCTGCCTACTATGCAATGGGAAAAACTCGTATTCCCATGCTTGGCTCTATTAGTGCAGTAGCAACCAATGTTATTATTAGTTGTTTGGCTTTCCCCTGTTACGGCTACGTTGCTTTGGCAGTGGGAACTTCATTGGGCAGTATTGTTAATTTAATTTTACTTTTTTTACTTTTTAGAAGAGTTGCTGGTTCTGCATCAGGTTTTTCTTTGGCAGGGATAAAGCAATTCGTAAAAACTGCAAGTGCGTCCATGGTAATGGCCGCAGCTATATGGGGCGCATTGCGCGTATGGGCATCTTTTTATCCGTTGATGACAAATTCCTTGGCACTGTCCTTAGTACGAGGTTTGGGGGGAATAGTTTTGGGAAGTGGTGTTTACCTAATTGCTTGTAGACTTTTTCAAGTTTCGGAATTGCAAGAAATTGGGAATGCTTTTAAACGGCGTAAATCGTGAACTCCTGGGGTCAGGCTGGTGCACACGCCGGATGACAAGGACTCTTGCACGCATGAACCACAGCTAGCTCGTTGTCCCCGAGAGGCAGATAGGTCATTTGTGACAATTACTCTTTCGCAGACTTCTTGCACGATATCTCTTTGTGACTTTTAACGACCATACTCAATGGCGTCAATGGATCGTAGCGGAATTGTCGTCCGCGTAGTGCCTTCTGGGTGTTTTGATTTCTGACTCAGCCGTTGGCTTCTGTTCAGTCATCGTTGGTTTTTCTTCCACAACTTCGGTGACTGGTGGCAGCAATTCAGTGGGAGCAGCTTCTTGAGTCGCCTTAAAATCAAAGAGGCCCGGATTCATTTTTGGCCAGTTGACCCGGGAGTCAGATGCTAAATCATGTAACCTCTGTCTGAAATTACTACGATCAATCGAGTTGGGCCATGGTATTGCACCAAGATCCAGCAGTTTGCTGTTTCCCTGTGGCACGTTGTTTCCAATTCGAACAAAGACGGGCAGTGCGTTGTCCCGCTTGAGTTCCTCTTCAGCCCCGGCCCATGTACCGCCTTTTTTGTGCTCAGCGCTGACAACCAGACTATAGTCCGACATGGCATAGATCAGCTTGTTTCTTCCCATCGCTGTTCCAACGGTGAAACGGGCATTGGGGTGGTACGGAGAGAGTAACAGTAGACGTCCATCGGCAATCGCATGGCGGACACTGCGTTCTACGCTTTTCTTCAAAAGATTTTCGGCAAGAATGGTTATAGTTACGCCACCGGCTTCAAGCGCTGCGTTCATGGAAATTTGATCAACTCCCCGAGCGCCTCCTGAAACAACCGGCATACGATTATACGCGCAGAGTTGAGCGACTTGCCGGGTAAAGGCTTCACCGGCCTGATCCACATTACGAGAGCCTACGATACCGAGTCCTCCACCTATTAATAGGGAGCGATTCCCCACGCCGAACAACAATGGCGGGGCCTTGTCCTTAAAATGTTTTTTGTAACGGACCGGATAATCGACATCGCTTCGACTGATAATCCAGATGCCATTACGCTGCCATTCTTCTACGGCAAAGCCAAGTTGAACACCTCGACCGAGCAGTGATCCCAGCCGTTGTTTGTCGATACCTGAGCCCATGGATGCGTCGGAAATATTGTCTTTCTGGAAGAGGTCACTGGGGCGCATTTTTGCCTTGATGAGCCAGCGCACAAGCGATGAGTATTCTGCTAACGATAATTGCTTTTCGGAGCGATCTTTCCCGAAAACACCGCAAAGTAGAATAATCGCTTTTGTATCTTCTGTTAAAAAGTCGTTCATCATCAGTTCATCCTTGGCGAGTTTAAAGCTAATGCCATTGGATATACGGCGGAACAACCCACTTGACGCAATAAAGCCGATGCCACAGTGAAAGTCCACCCTGAATCGATCATATCATCGACTAGCAGGCAAGGCTTATAATCTTTGGGTTTTAAGTTTACATTGAAAGCACCATCCAGGTTTCTTACCTGTTGGTAGCTGTTTTTCATAAGTTTTTGTTGGCTATTAGCACAAGCCTTTTCTATACAGGGCACAAAGGGCAACCGAAGTGCGCTCGCCAACCTCGTTGCAAAATCGGGTACCAGCTCCGGATGATTCAGTGATGGGATGCAGGTGACCCATTGAGGAGCTGGATCTGGAGCCCATTCCCGCAGCATTTCTGCACAGGCGTCCACCAGTTCATCGGCAAATTGATTGGCATGGTATTTCCCATGTGCAACAAGCTGCCCCCAACCGGCATCACGCCAAAGGCTTAATGCACGACCTTCCTCGGCAAGTTGATCTTGCGGAATTTGATATCCACTCAAAGGAGATTGAGTAAACATATTTAAGGCTGGCCATTGCTTTCTTGGCAGAAGCGGCTGATAGCTTCTGCGAAGGAACAGCCCAGCTCGATTGGCTAAATCGTCGTCATAGGTTTCATCCAACAGTGAAGCGGGGTTACAACTTCTGCACTGCCCACAAGCCATTGGAGACGGATCGTCCAAAGCGGCCTGTAAAAATGCCATCAGACAGCCAGCGTGCCCCATGTAGTCACGCATTTGCTGCTGTTCTGTTCGCCTAATGTTGGTGATGGCATCAACGTATGCCTGATTTACCTGATAAGAAGCGGCGGTAGCTGTCACCTGCCATTTTTTATCAATCATTGTAATCGGCGATGGAGATTCAACGGTCAGAAATTTTATGGTTTTATCGATCAGGTTCTTCTGCAGATTCAAAACACGCTGCATATCACGGACGGAAAGTCCGTTGTTAGATTCATCCAGCGCCCTGAGAATTTCTGAAATATGCTGCTGGGGCGGGAAAGCATTCCGTATAAAGAAATCAGCAATATGGTCATCCTCTTCACCGCAGAGCAAAACTCCATACGCTTCATCGACAGCACGACCAGCTCGGCCAACCTGCTGATAATAATGAACCACTGATGCTGGGCGTTGAAAGTGAATGACAAAACCCAGGTCCGGTTTGTCAAACCCCATCCCAAGGGCAACGGTTGCTACCAGAACTTTGATTTCATTGTTCAGGAGTTGCTGTTCCAGTTTTTCTTTGACTGAACTTCCATTTCTTCGATCTGATATATCTGCATGATAAGCTTTGGCGTCAATGCTATTGTTCTGAAGCCATATTGTTACCCGCTCAGCATCGCGCTGGGTGAGCGTATAAACAATTCCGTTTCCAGGGAGTGTTGGAATAATTTGCGCCAGCCATGCCATCCTGGCTGCCGGGCTAGGCATGTTAATATTCTGGAGTTTTAGGCTCTTACGGAGCAAAGATCCTCTTTGGAGAATAATATTCTGACCCAGTTGTGATTTAACATCATCTACCACCCGGTCATTTGCGGTAGCCGTGGTTGCTAATACCGGCACATTAGACGGAATGGCCTGCAGCACACGCACGATCCGCCGATAATCCGGTCGAAAATCATGCCCCCAGTCAGATATACAATGGGCTTCATCGATAACAAACAGTCCAATATTGTTGGCCATATTCGCCAGAATGTTTTGGCGAAAATCGTCATTTGCCAACCGCTCCGGTGAGACTAAAAGGACATCCACCTGATTAGACGCCAACTGACTCTGGATTTGTTCCCACTCCTCATTATTGGTGCTGTTGATGGTGCGGCCTGTTACGCCAATTCGTTGTGCAGCCTCGAGCTGATTCCTCATTAGCGATAGTAAAGGAGAGATTAAAAGAGTTGGACCAGCGCCTTGTTTACGCAATAGTTTTGTGGCAAGGAAATAGACCATGCTTTTTCCCCAGCCAGTACGCTGCACAACAAGGACTCGATTTCTATTTAATAGCTGTTCAATGCTCTCCCATTGACCATCGTGAAACGAGGCTGATGGGTTACTGAGAGCTGTTCTTAGGTATTCTAATGCGAGAGTTTTCATTGCTACCTCATGGAGTTTCAATTATAATTTGTTGAGCGCAGCCTCCATCGTCTGCTTTACAAGCTTCTTCTGAATTTCTGGATCAGGTTTCTGGATGTACTCTACGGCAGCGAGATCATCGCCTCGCTTCCGATTTTGCCTCGGCTCAAGGGCTTCGATTAGCAGGGCTTCCAAAGCCGGTATAACGCTTGAGCCAGTGAATGTGCTCGGCATTGAGCCGAGCTCGCCATTGTCCGAGACCGGCAAAACTCCAAACCATGAAAACCGGTCCCACCGGGAGGAGAATCGATCGAGTGTGTGTTCATGAAGGCGTTTACCAGGCGGTCGTTCTGTAGCTCTACCGACGTAAATCACTTCTCTCCCGTCATAGAGTAAGTAAATGCCGGTTTGTTTGGAAAAGTCTACCGTCTCTGCCCCGATCTGCTGCATCCCGATAATCCTCGGACTGGCATTCCACTCGATTGCATCGCGGCGCCAGAACATGCCGAATGAACTAACGACCGCATACTGCTCTTCATCCTTCTCTTCATCCTCCTCGGTAACGACCGTTGGTGCCTCGGGGGGAATGCCAGCTTTGGCCTTTAAAACATATAGACCTCGTCCGATCTTCTGCCACGGGCACGCACTGCCTTCGTTTTTGATCGCGGTCGTAAGGAGAACACTGACCGTCGCAGCGGGTGTTGCCCCAAACTCTGTTCGCAGACGGGCTTCAATTATCTTATCCGCGAGATCCTTGTAGTGCATCGCACCAGATGCGTCGCTAAGGTTTTCGATCGCTTTACGCCAAGTTGCTGTTTTGCCATGGCTTGTGCTCTCTCGGTCGAATAACTTGACTATACGGCATGCATGCGGTTGTTACTTGCGAACTGCTACCCCATCTCTAACATATCACGTCGCCTATCCGCATCGAGCCAGTTCATAATTGCGTGTTCTTTATTATTTGCGTCGTTAAAAACGAAAATTCTGATCAATGGTTCGGAGCTTCAATGGGTATTTTGAGTTTTTGTATAATAAAAGCTTCGGGTGTAAATAGGAAGCCAAAATGCAGTCAAATCTAATCAATAGGACGTGCTTGTATAGTTGCTTCACGAGCGGATTGCATTCTGTTTTGTACCAGCCAAAATATACATAAATATATAATTCCAAAGCACGCGCTCAGGGTTCCTAGCCATAGCGCTCCATTGAATTCAGGGAAGTGTTTTTGTATTCCTAGGGTGCCTATAGTGGCGCCTAGTGTCGCCAAAGCTAAAGCCGGGCACTCCTTTTTACCCCAGGGAACCAATAGGTTTCTAGTAATGTTCATTACTTTTTGCAGACGATGGACCCAAAATAGCTTAGCAATAGTTTCGGCAATAAGCCATGCAACTATTCCCCCCATTAGTTCCCAGTAACGTATTCCCCAAATAACTAAGGGAATAGTAATGATTAACTTGATCATTGAGCCTAAGAAAAGACTTCGTGTTTGTCCTTTTGCGCGTAATGCTCCTTCTACAGGAATGCAAGCTAAAAGCCCTGCGCACGTGGCTACGCGAAAAATGGGTGCTGAGGAAAGGTATTTTTGGGTAAATAAGACTTCAATGATGTTTGGCGCAAAGCAAATAAGCAGCACAATTATTGGTACGAAGAAAAAAATTAGTTTTTGCACGGTGCTTAGAAACGTTTTTGCGGCGTCCGCGGATCGTCCTTCTTTGTCCAATTCGGCTACTCGGACCATTAATATTTCTGACATCGGCCCGTAAAACAAATCAAATATTGGCATTTGGAAAATTGCTACCGAGTATGCCGCAAAAAGAGCGGCGCCAAGTTGCGCGGAGATTAAATATTGATGCAGTGCCTGCTGCGGCACCATTAAAGCGACTGCCGCTCCCAGTGGAAGTGCGTATCGCAATTGAGCAAACCAGATTTCTGGTCGCCAGATTTTTTTGGATACTCGAAAATGAATTCCCCAGGTCACCAGCAAACGCGTCATTGAATAGCCGGTCATTCCCAAAATAGTTCCTTCCAGCCCTAAACCGCAAACAACTGGAATTGTCCAAGCCGCAGCTTTGGTCAGCTCGGAAATCAATATAACAATGGCGGCATAAACCGTTTGTCCACGCGCGGTCCACACAATTTCTAATGGGCTAGAGGCAATTATTCCGAAGGTGTATATGGATATGATTCCGGAAAATTTCGCTAAGAATGGGTTGTTAAACCATTCCCCAAGCGAATTTCCAGCCAAATTTAGCCCCAAAGCTCCTACTATACCCACCGCAACGAGAAACAATAGCGTTTGAGTAAGGTAGGCGGTTGATTTGGTGTCTCTAGGCAAGAAGTAAAATAGACTTTGCGTCATGCCACAAGGCAAAATATAAAAAAGTGTTTGAGATATAAGTAATAATTGCTTATAAGTTCCGTACTCTTCGGGTAAAAAAGAACGCGCTAATAACAAAGGTACTATCATACCTAGAGTTGCCGCTACTATACGAGCGGCAACTAGAGGACTAGCGCGAGATACTAAAGAAAACGAACCCTTTTTACCAAGGGCGCGCAAGCTGAAAGGAAAGGTCATCGACACTATAAGCCGTTACCCGGCGTAGCTCCCAAAGATCGGTCGTTGGTGTGTTGTTTCCGGAAATGGTGGATACTGCGCAGCCATAATATTTGCGAGTTACATTTTTGATTTGCGGACTAAAAGAGCCATGCGGATAGCAAAATGATTTCGGCATTTCGTTTATGTGTTCGGCGATAACATTTCGCGAAGCAGATAATTCCTGTTCTACCTGTTCAATTTTCAAATCGGTCAATACCGGGTGAGTCATGGTGTGGGAACCTATTTCTATTCCACCTGCCCTGAGGGCGCGGACCTCATCCCAAGTCAGAAATTTGTTTTCGTCGTCTGGATGCACTTCAAAACGTTTGCGCAATCGCTCCATCAAAAAAATGCGTTGGGTTGGTTTTAATCGCAGCAAATATTCTACTGCCGCCTCAATTCTCATTGCTTCCGGCAATTCTGCTTCCATAAGACAATTCAGCAAAGAATCTGACGAGGCTATTCCCACCGTTTGTAATCCGTAGCGCAAACACATTTCCGCCAATTCGCTCGACCACATCCATTTTTTTGTGCCAACGAGACCGGCGGTAACATACACAGTTGCGGGAATGCGATAACGATGTAATACCGGAAATGCCAAGGTAAGATTGTTTCGGTATCCGTCATCGAAGGTAAGACTCACCGTTCGCGACGGAAGTTGACCTTTACGCAACCCAGCTATAAGCGTTGAAAGAGGTATTATATCGTAATTACGTGCAAGGTATTCAACATGCGCAGTAAATGCAGGGACATCCAGGGTTCGTGCTCCAAAAGGTCCCTGCGGGCGATGTTCAACTTTATGATAGATAATAACAAAAGCGCGCCTTCCTCCCCAATGGCGCGCTAGTGTCGGAACTACCCCGCTACGATAGGCCAGCCATTTTATCCATCCCTTGGCTCGCGCTCGTGCGCCTCCCTCTAATTTCATCACCACCTGCATTATCTCATTGAGCTGCGCAGGTAGAATTCTTTGACTTCCCTTAACCATGTTTTCCTCGTCCAGACTCCATCTCTACGCTCAGTTACCAGGTCGGCAAGTTGATATAACGTTGCTTTGTGCTTTTGTCTGCGGCAAGCACCCATCAAGGTTCCAAAGTCCTTGTACTGATTAAAATCGCTTTCTTTGCCAAATAGGGTAATCTACCGAAGCCAATTCATTTCTGTTTGCTGGGAGATGCCTAATGAAAGTGAAAGTGCTATTTCACGATGCATGTTTTGATGGGGCGGTTAGCGCGGCGGTTTTTTCTCGCTTTTTCAGTGAATGTATTTCCAAAGAAGCAACCTTTACTTATCAGGGATTATCCCATAAAAGCGGGGGAGGAATTGAGGAGAATTTGTTAGATGGCGATGTCAATGCAGTGGTTGATTTTCGCTATTCTTCATCAAAGAAATTGCATTGGTGGTTTGACCATCATGCTTCTGCCTTTCCTAGTGAAAAGGACCGAGAGCATTTTAATTCTGATAAAACGGGAAAGAAATTCTATGATCCTGTTGCCAAAAGCTGTGCAGGCTTTTTGTGTCGTATTGCCAAAGAGCAATTTCGTTTTGATGGTCGCGATTTAGCGGAATTAGTACATTGGGCAGATATCATTGATGGAGCCTTGTTTCCCGATGCCCAAACCGCGGTACGTTTGGAACATCCGGCTCTAAAACTTATGCTGGTTTTGGAAGCCAATCCCGGCGCGGCTCTAATTCCAAAAATTATTGAAGATATTCAATGCAAAGATTTTCAAACCATTCTGGAAGCCCCCTATGTAGCACAGGCACTAAAGCCGCTGTTTCAAAAACATTTAGCATCTATAGAGTTAGTTCGATCGCGAGCTGCCTTGAATAACGGGGTAGTGTTCGTTAATTTGGCCGATAAAGAGATCGATTCTCTTAATAAGTTTATCGCTTATGATTTATTTCCCGAAGCTGTCTATTCGGTAGTGGTTCTTCGCTATCCACAGCGATCTAAAATATCAGTGGGTTCAAATCCCTGGAAACGGGAGCAGCGTACTCATGATTTATCAAAAATATGCGAACGCTATGGCGGCGGTGGGCACCCAGCAGTAGGCGCTATTTCCTACCCCACCGCTGAAATTCAACGTGCTCTCCAGACTGCCCAAGAGATTGTGCAGATACTTCAAACTGGCTAAGGACTGATTTTAGTTGATTGGAAGGGGAATGGTGTCTGGTTGGAACGAGTGTTGTCTATGCAGGGTTCAAGCAGCAAATTGGCGTTATGAAAGGAGACTTAGAGCAGGTCGACGCCCAGGAACAAGCAGTTTTGGAAGAGCGAGTACGATTGTTTTATTCCAAAGGACTGGCTGTACTACTAACTAGTTTAATCAATTCGTTCATCATGGTGGTTGTCCTGTGGGATTCGGCTTCGCATCGCTTTTCTCTAATCTGGCTTGCCACCATGTACGTGGTAGTTGGAGTTCGAACAGTGATCTGGCGGCGTTATCGCTCGCGAGGAATTGATGTTTGTAACGCCGGTAATTGGGCGCTTATCTGGATAGTTGGTTCAGGTGTTACCGGCATCATCTGGGGGAGCATGGGATTGATTTTTCTACCCGTTGTTCCTTTGGGCGCCCAATACGTTATTCTGTTTGTCACTGGAGGGATGGTAGCTGGCGCATCTGCGAGCATGTCGAGCTATTGGTTTGGCTTCGTCGTTTTCGCAACTCCTGCCTTAATGCTTCCTATACTGCGTCTTGCCCTAATGGGGAACGGCGAGCGCGTGGTTACTATGCTTCTTCTCGCTATATTTGGTGTTGCGATGGGTTTGATCGCGAAAACCAGCAGCGATGCTTTTGGTCGGTCCGTTCGTTTGAGAATTCGGAACACCTTGCTCGTAGAGCGGCTTAACCTGTCGCAGGAGCAGCTGACCAAATTGAACAAAGAACTTGAGGAGCGGGTTATTGCGCGCACTCAAGATTTAGAAAGGGCTTTGGCTAATCGAGAGCAACTTATTGCCGAACGAATGGCAGCAGAGAGGGAGCGGGAGAAACTTTTGGAAACGTTGCGAGATGCTGATCGTCGTAAGAACGATTTTTTAGCCATGCTATCGCATGAACTGCGCAACCCGCTTGCCCCTATTCGCAATAGCCTGGTCATTCTAAAACGCACAATGCCCGACAATGACCAGACTGCGCGAGCTAGAGCAGTAATTGATCGACAGGTCGGATACATGAGCCGCATTGTTGATGGTCTGTTGGATGTGACCCGAATTGCTCGTGGTAAGGTCCATGTCGAGCGCGAGCTTCTTAATCTTCGTGAAATTATGCAGGGGGTTGTTGATGACCTCCGAGTGGTGTTTGAGCAGAAGAACATTGATTTTCAGTTTTGGTGGATTCTGGATGAAATTTTGGTGAACGGTGATCGTACGCTTCTTGCGCAGGTAATAATCAACTTGCTCCAAAACTCAGTTAAGTTTACCCCTCCGGGCGGGAAGGTATCGCTCTGGCTCAGCGTAGATACTGTACTTGCGCAAGCCATTATATGTTTGAAGGATACGGGCAGGGGAATACCGCCCGAGACTCTGCCGCGATTATTCGAGCCATTTATTCAGGCAGATTCGAATTTTGACCGAAAAACAGGGGGACTCGGCCTCGGTCTTTCTCTTGTTAAGGGAGTGATCGATTTACATGGCGGTTCGGTTAAGGCTGAAAGCGAAGGAATTGGCCAGGGCTCGACTTTTACAATTGTTCTCCCGTTGGAGAAACAAACCGGGAAGCCGGCTTGAGCCACTGACTGTGCCCGGCGGGTTCTCTAGACCACGGATGTTAAAAAAGAACCAAAAGTTTTTAGCCTGTGATAATCACGCCCCGATGTACTGAACGCTCTTGCATTAGGATAATCGATATGTATGGCATCAATCGTTTTGACAAAAGAAACATACAGCCGTTGAGTAGTGTAACAAGCGCCTATTCTCGGCGATCAAGTGGGAAAAATCAGTCCAAACCGAGCACTTCGTATAGCGGCTCAGCCGCCAAAGCCTCCGTTGCGAGTAGTAGCGGATTATCGCGTAAATCAGAATTAGCTAATAATGGTCCTAGACTCAAAGCTAATATGTGGAACATTCGCGCACCACTTAAAAAAGAAGGAACGAAATCAGAACGCTCTAATAGCAGTTCTGTTAGTAGAAAAGCTGGCTCAATACAAGAGGTAACTAGTAGCAATATAAATGAAATACTTCGAAATAACGAAACTGTTATTCTCGATTTTTGGGCGACTTGGTGCGGTCCATGCCAACAGTTCGGTCCGACATTTCAAAAAGTAGCCGAAAACCACAAAAATATTGCTTTTGGTAAAGTAAATATAGATGCCGAGTCGGCGTTAGCGAACGAATATAATGTGTCGAGTATCCCAACAATATTTGTTTTTAAGAATGTAGCAGAAGTTTTTAGGCATTGCGGTGTTCTTGATGAAAATCAGCTTGAGGACCTCATAGATAAAATCAAATAATAAAACGCTGACTTTGTTTTCGTTGAGAAGCTCCACCTATCCATTTTTTGCTTGGAGTCCAAGACTGCGGAGAAGAGGCACGCGGCGCCAGTGTTCTTTAATAGCATTCGCATTCGTTGCGGGGCTTGGTCGACCAAAGTTAGCCAGGCGATGCGTGCTTTCTCCAAAGCAGCCAAGAAGCGCGCCTCGCCATCTGGGGCATTCGCAAATTTCATTTGGTATCGATATAGCTATTTTCATGCCAAAAGTGTAACCGCCTGTGAAGCTGCACAAGACCGAAACTTTCTTGCGCTCCTCACCTTACTTCCTCTCTTGAATGTGGCTGAGTCGATACACATAGTGACTACATGACGCCATCATCGGACCAACGACCTTTTGCGTAAGGAGCCAGAAATGGCGGAGAGTCCAAATGAGGGTGAGTACAGCGCAGTTGCCCGACGCTATGACCGAATAGCGAGGTTTTACGAGATTTTCGAGGCTCCCATGAATTGGATAGCAGCCAGTCGGCGGCGACGGGTGCTTAGTCGTGCCAGGGGGCGTACCTTGGAAGCCGGAATTGGAACCGGCCATAATCTTCCCCTATACCCGGAAGGTGTGGAATTAACTGGAATTGATATTTCCGAGCAAATGCTTTCGAGGGCCCGTCGAAAGGCCGGGTGTCTTGGCAAAAATGCCCACTTGCAGAATGCTGATGTCGAGCACTTGCCTTTTCCTGATGCTAGTTTCGACACGGTGACCGCTACCTGCGTCTTCTGCTCAGTGGAAAACCCTGTTCGTGGATTGGAGGAAGTTCGCCGAGTGGTAAAGCCCGATGGTGAAGTGCTGCTTTTGGAGCACGTTCGTCCTCGCAGCAAAATCCTTGGCTGGTTTGCTGATCGTTTAACTCCCTTAACGCGGCGGCTATTTGGCCCGGAAATTAACCGGCTGACCGAGGAAAATGTACGTCGCGCAGGTCTGGAGATTATCGACGTACAACGTAGCGGGGTTTGGAGGGAAATAGTTGCCCGTAGTGCTTGCGATGTTAAATCAGGCATAGACGAGCTGCGCCAAAAATAAAAATGGAGAAGTAAAAATGTGGCATTGGGATGGACACATGAACTGGGGGTGGATGGGTATTTGGTGGCTGCTAATAATACTGCTGATTATTGCCGCGGTAGTATGGATTATGGTTGTTACCGCGCGGCGCAATGGTGCGACGGTTAATGGCGGCATATTTAGGGAAGATACCCCCGAACAAGCAGCAAAGCGCCGTTACGCAAAGGGTGAAATCGATCGGGAGACCTATTTGCGTATTATTGAGGATCTGCGGAAGTGATAAAAGTAATGAAGCGGGTTCTATTCTAGCCCTCCGAGGACCATAATATATTAATCAACAGCTCATAACATGCACATTCTCCGTCTCTTGAGATGCTCCGTAAGTATGCTGCCGCTGTTAATTGCAAGCTTGAGATCAAGTTAGTACCGTACCGTTCGTGAGATTCAAACAGGATTCACGGCTTCCGCCCCCTGGCTCGGTGCTTCATCGGGAATGCTTGGGGGGATGTATGAAGCGGTGGTTTGGGAAGATGGGGGTTTGAGTTCCGGTATTACTATTCAAAAAATAAACAATTATACTAAATAGGCCAACATATTGATTTTATTATATTTGCTCCAAGAGAGATATTCTGACCTTGAGTTAAATTTGACTCTAAGTCAATTAATGCGACAGAGTCAAGCAGAACGTCCACAAGCGTCGCCTCGCGATAAAAAGTGCCCGACTAAACAGTAAATTGCATTGCAATTGATAGCCAAATTCAAAAACAATTTCCCGGAGATATCGATTAAGGCTGTTGTTGCTGATGCCTTCTACGGGGATTCTAATTTTGTTGACGACGCGCATAAGTATGAATTGGTTAAAATGCAAATCGTCAGCCAACTTCGCACATAGGCAAATCAATGAGCCTAGATGATTATTTTAATCAACGCAATCGAGGTGTCGAGCAAAAAATTGCAATACGTGGCAAAAAAGAGGTTACAGCATTTATTGGCAGTGCTAGGTTGGGGATAACTTATAAAGATCGAAGCAGCGTCCCATGATTCGACTTATATCAATTTGGAGCAACAAATGAGAAGAATACAATCAGGTTCCAGTCCTGGAACAAATCCTTGTCGAGCAACGTCGTCGGAGCGGCATTCTCCGACTCAGCAGGGGCCATCAACGAACCCGCAATCAACAAGTGACAATGCGAGTATTCACGCCTCCGTGATCAAAGAAGATCCAAACGGATTCCTAATCGTTGATGGGGACGCTTACAGTAGATTGTCGGACGGACGCTCTTCAAGCTCTTCAAGTCGCTCACACCGCGCATCATCGCCGCCACGAGACTACGTTGGCGTGCGCCTGAGAAAATGGGGAGCATCAGAAAGATGGACTGGCGAGTTTCGTCTCCCGAATAGCCGAGAAAGAATTCACGTCGGTTCGTTCAATACCAAGAAGGAGGCGGCCGAAGCTGTTGCGAGTAAGAGACTAGAGTTAGGACTGCCATTGAGTCGCCCTTCGGAAAAATAGAGCTTCTTAATAAAAGTCGGGGCGGAATGAACTACCTACCGCTAAACCGTTGAGGCGGCTATAGCGGTTGGTTTTCATGTTTTAACGAGTTCCTTGAATCTATGGCTCCGGAATTCCCCGACTGTTTCGTGCGGCCAGCCGCCCTGCTTGCTCCGGTTGAACTTCCCTTGATATGCATCAACAGATGATCTATGCAAAGGCTGGACTAGCGGTCAGAGTTACAGTCAACCCGCATCATAGCTTTCTTTTAGACCATCTACAGACCGGTTTGGCATTGCTTTTCCGCTTTGCGAAAAAACGGACCTAACCAATTACAAGGGACCGCTTTGGTTAGGGCAACAAAAAGACGGTTGTGCCAGCCAGGAATGCATAGGCCGCTTTTGCGAGCTAGTTGGCTTAGAGAGCGGTTTACAACTTCTTGTGGATTCATCCAAACCCAAGAAGGGGTAGAGAGGTTCATTTTGGCGCGCTGATGGAATTCGGTGTGGGTTAGTCCAGGGCATAAAGTCTGGACGCGGATTTTGGTGCCGCTTAGTTCCGAGCGCAACGCCTCGCTAAAAAAAGTCAATCCGCATTTGGTAGCGCCGTAAGTTACTCCGCCTCCCCAGGGCAGAAATCCGGCAATAGAGGAAACATTAATTATTCCTCCACTATTCTGAGGAACCATTTTTAACAAAGCGGCATGTGTTAACCTAATTGTTGCTACTAAATGGAGGCGAATCATGTCTTCGTGCAACTGAGCATCGGAATGCAAAAAAGAAGTTCCCATTCCAAATCCGGCATTATTAATTAGCAGCGATATTGGACGAAGATGTGCGATTTTCTTTTCTGCTAATAAAAAACTTTCATGGTTTCCCAAATCAGCCGCCAAAATGTTTACGGGGGTCAGATATTTGTTCTGCAATTCTTCGGCCAATTGGTGGAGTTTGCTTTCGTTGCGAGCAATCAGAAACAAATGGAATTTTTTTTGAGCTAAAGTCTGGGCAAAAATTTTGCCTAGACCAGCAGATGCTCCGGTAATTAATGCCAAAGGTGGCTCGTTAGTTTTGGCAAACAAAGAAGAAAAATTCATTGAGAAATAGCGTCCTTTTTTTCCTGATTATTCTCTTCTTGGTTGTCTTCAGTATTGGTCGAAGACTCGGCTGGACTTTTCAAAGAGATACTGGGGTTAATAGCTTGCATTCGAATTTTGTAATGGCGGCCGACCTCGCATCTAATAAAACTTTTCAACGAGCGTCGTTTTTTGAGCGAAGGATAGCCATCAATAATCGATTTCATACCCGGGCTTACTGCCGCCCAAGACGCGTCAGCCATAGTCTCCAAATGTCGATGTAACGCGCAGGCAAGAGTATAGGCAACGGTAGCTGCTTTCTGGGCCGTTCCCGGGTATTCTCGGGCGCTTTGGCACCCAGAAATTTCACCCTTTGTAAGACGAGCAACAAAGTCACCCCAAGGGGTTTCCTGGCGGGAAAGCTGTTCCATTGCACAATCGAAAACCGATTGGGCAAGATGCAGTCGCTCGGCGTTGCTATCCACTATTTCCAAGTCAAAAGCGGTATCGTTAGTAACTACCACCGGGGAGAGACGAGATTTCCAATTTTGGATAGCAGACGGGGCAATTGATTCCATTGCCGGAAGAAATATATCTTTTAAACCTAACAAATCGAGCTGTTGGTTAGTTGCCTCTACGATGAGCAGTTCCAGCTTTTCATCTTCGTGTTCAAGAGGGCAGCAGGGGGATGCGTGTAACAGCAACAATTCTAGAAGATGCTTGCGGCCTACCTCTCTTTCTTTTTCCGGTGATTCACCTTTCACTAATCGATGCACCAGAAACCGCAGGTATCCAGCAACATAGTGGGCGCTGCGTTCTAAAGCCGGCTGGTCTACAAAGTTTTGCGCGTTGCGTTCTTGGTAGGCAGCTTGCTTCTCTAGTGTCTCTGCCACCACTCGGTTTTGAAGAGGGGTAAATACCATGGGCGTAGAAACTGTTAGCTGCGAGCACGATCGTAGCTCGAATACAACATTATCCAAATGTACATGGGCCGGAATGTCGGTAGTGCGTTCGAGCAGATCGGCAATTACCACCCGTTCTGCTTTAGACAAGCTATACCAGCGTAAGTCTTCCAGTCCTCTTTGCTTGGCTTTGTTCTCCCAGGCCATCCTGTATCCTCTAGTCAGCTCGACTATGTCTAATAACCTATCAGACTCAGGGGAGAGTAGGGGAGAGGAACTATTCTTCAATCATCCATTAAATGCAGAAATATTTGAAAGTATACAAGCGCTTGGTTGCGAGATTTCAAGCAGTTTAACTGAGACCAGTTCCTGCACCGCTGCTACTTGTTGGCAAGACCACAGACCTCAAAGCTTGCGCATTTTTTCTCTTACTAGGCAGAGGCAATTTTTGCTTTTTATTTATGCTAGGGAGGAACAAATATGCCAGCAGTAGATCACCGTACATTGTACCGCTTACCTTGGAGTCTTACCGACAATCCCATTTCATGGCTGGAACCAACTGATTTCTGTAATTTAAAGTGCGATGGTTGTTATCGTCATAACGTGCAACGGCACAAAACCATGGAACAAATTGAGTCTGATTTGAATGTTTTCGAACAATTCCGAACATTTGATGGGGTTTCTATTGCCGGGGGAGACCCGCTTACTCATCCTGAAGTGGTAGAGATAGTGCGCAGTGTCGCCAGGCGAGGAGCCAAGCCAATTCTTAATACCAACGGTCACGCACTTACCAAAAAGTTGTTGAAAGAGTTAAAGGCTGCCGGATTATTCGGCTTCACTTTCCATGTCGATTCCAAGCAAGGAAGGCCGGGATGGGAAGGAAAAGACGAAGAGGGAATGAATGAATTGCGTTCTAAATACGCACGCATGGTGGCAGAAGTAGGAGGAATTGCTTGCGCTTTCAATTCCACAGTGTATCCAGACACCTTGGAGCAAGTCCCTCAAGTTTTAGAGTGGGCTCGCCGAGAAATCGCCATAGTTCAAACCGTGGTTTTTATTCTGTTTCGCCACGGAGAGCTAAATGGGCATTTTGACTATTATGCGGGAGGAGAAAGAGTTGATATCTCCCAATTGGTTTATTCGGAAAAGACTAACCGTCCTATTGATACCTCGGCTATGGATGTGGTCCAAGAAATTCGCAAAAAACATCCGCAATTCTCGCCCTGTGCTTATTTGAATGGAACCGCAAAACCGGATTCTTTTAAATGGTTGCTGAGTCTACGAATAGGAAGTCAAGACCGCATATTTGGATATGCGGGCGCCAAATGGATTGAATTAGTGCAAAGCGCGCATCATTGGTTTACTAATCGATACTTGAGTTATGCCAACCCCAAATATTTTCGCCATGGCAGAGTAGTAGCCGCCTTGGGTTCGCTAGTTGATGGAGGATTTCGCAAGACCGCTCGGGAAGTGCTGAAAGAAGCAGTGCAATCACCAAATCTTCTGGCTCAGCGAGCTTATCTCCAAGCGGTTATGATTATTCAGCCCATCGACATTTTGGAGGATGGAGGGCAAAACATGTGCGATGGTTGTCCAGATATGACCGTGGAGAACGGTAAGCTGGTTTGGTCATGCCGGTTGGAAGAACCGAGAAAATATGGTTCTTTCTTGCGCACTGTTCCACGCCATTTCGTTCCCCAATCCATTTCCAGCGAAAATTGTAAATCGATGTAAATTGATTCCGCAGTGGAAATTGAAGATTCCCCCTTTAAAAAAAGGGGGTTTGTTTGTTGCCCTGAGAACACGGTCGTTTTACTCAGCAAGTTAGACCAATACGAGATACTTGTTTCTAAATTTTAAGCACAAGATCATTGGAATATTTTTCGATTATTGAGTCGCATGTTACTAGCCGAAGAGGTTCGGTCATAGCCTGAGCAATGAGAAGTCGATCGAAAGGATCAGAATGATGTAATGGAAGAGAATGAACTCCGATTGCATGTCGGGAACATATTGGCAGCTCAATAAAGCCGCTTTCTTCGATTGCCAGTGCTGTTCGTTGTGGAACAGCCTCAATCTTTCCTAACCGAGCCTTAATAGCAATTTCCCAGATTGAAGCAGCCGAAACATAAACTTCAGAGGCATTCTCCAAAAGAGAACGTGCTTCGCGATGGAGCTTTGGATCGTCGGTTATCGCCCATAAAAATACATGCGTATCAAGCAATAATCGCATTATTATCCCTCAAAGCCCTTAATGACATCGTCGGGTAAGGGTGCATCAAAATCTTCGGAAATTTTGATTTCCTTCTTGAGCACGCCGAAGCGAATCCGACGTCTGGACGTTGTTAGGCCGGTAAGACGAGCAACAGGTTTACCGTTTCGGGCAATCAAGACATCGTTACCTTCGGCTGCCTGGTCGATAAGCTTGGAAAGGTGAGTCTTTGCCTCGTAGATGTTGATAGCACTCATATCTTGCTCCTTAACTAGACTAAGTCTAACCAAGGTTGGCCAAGATGCAAGGTGTTATCGACGAGAGGAAGAGACCGCGTGCCGTTCAAGCCCGTATGCTCGGTTCATTCCCTGGAAGAGAGTCTAGCGTGTGGGGAGCTGTTGCAAGCGAGAAATTTGTCCGCTGCGATACATGGCCACCAAATTTCTACTCGCCACGTCATTGTCATTGCCTAATGCTGCTTCGCGAACAATAAAGTAGTAAATGCAGCTAGGACAGGTTTTCGTAAAACCTTTCTGCGCCAAAATATTCAAAAGGCGAGCAGTGATGCCGCGTGCGTAGTTGGGTGAGACTCCGGCAACAGATATTGCTTCTTCCTCTGCCTGTTTAAGAACGCGCGCGTGGCCCGAACGACTATTTGATTGGTATTCTTTGGCTAATCGAGGAGCAGGAACTGGCGATTTTGGTTTCCGCGAAACCACAGGTCTTCGGGTAGTTGACGATTGATTAGCAGAGTTTTCAGTAGATGTTTTCGCGGTAAACTTTGGCTTAACAATCGCTTCGCTGGGTCGAGCGGCTGCTATAGCTACTTTAGTTACTGCGGGAGCAGGTGCTTTTTTCGGGAAGTGGGAAACCGCAGGTGGTGATATCTGACCAGCAGAGGAAGGCATTGCCGAGAGCGCGGAAGATTTGGTGGCTGAAGCCAGTGATGTCGGCGGAGAAGAGCTAATAGGCGAAGTAGGAGAGGGCATTTTCGATTGCGAATCAACATGTTCTTCCTTGGCGTCGGATTTATCATCAAACACAAGTGGCTTTTTTTCGACAATGGCCGCCAATGAAAGCTTCACTTGTACGCTTTTGCCTGGCCCTGCCCTAATAGTTTTTTCTGCAGGCTGGTGTCCAGGTGCACGAATTTGGATCGCGTGGAGTCCAGCAGAAATACGACGCTTAAGGGGAGTTCGGCCAATAGGTTCGTCGTCCAAAAAAACCAACCCTGCTGGCGAAGAAGAAATATATAGTGTTGCCTCTTTTGTTTTTTCTTTCACCTTAACTGGATTAGTCGCCTCTGTTTTCTTTTTCGCGAGAGCAATCAACTCTATAGCTTGATTGTTTTCGGGATCGTGCTCTAGTACCTGTTTGGCTGCCTCAATGGCTTGAGGATATTGCTCTCTGCGCAAATGGTTTTCGCTTTTAAAAACTAACGCCTGCAATTCAATTTCTTCGGTTATACGTATCATGCGAATAGTCAGCTCGGGATTTTTGACCCCTCTAACTTTTCTTGCTTCTTGAATCATATTCAATGCTAATTTCCACCGCTTTGATTTCGCGTAGCGTTCCGCTTCATCTAAATACAGCTTGATGCTTACGTTTTCTGGATATTCATCCGCTTTTTTTGAAGCGCTAGAAGACGAAGTTAGCGGCGGAGAAACTGGTTTGTTTCTTTGTAGCCACCAAACGGTTGTAAAAACGGCAATTAATAACACAGTTGCGGAAATAATATATAGTCGCAAAGATTTTGTCTTTGACCGGGGAACGATACCCGTGTCAATATCGAATTCGGTTTTTTTTGGGTCTTCTACTGTCTTTGCCAGGGCTGGCCTTTGCGAGTCGGTTGATTTTTTGGTCGAAAAGCCACTATTGTTATTGGCTAGCCGGCGAGAGCTGGAAGTCTGCGCTTCTAAAGAAGCGAATTCCTCCACCCCTGAAAACAATTCGCCTATCCAAGCGGCAACTTCGCGTGCACTTGAATGATATCCTTCGCTATGCGTAAAAGAAGCTAAAGAATCCTGAAAATCGCGAGCTGAAGGGCACCGTTGGGCAGGATCAGGATTTATAGCCCATAGAATTGCTTTTTCCAATTCCTTAGGAAAATGCTCCACGACCTGCGACGGTTTGTAATAGGCGCCAGCTAGCAAGTTTTTGAGTAAAGATACCTCGCTGAGTTTTTCAGCGCCGTAAGGGTTCTGGCCAGTGGTTGCTTCGTATAAACATACGCCCAGGCTAAAAATATCAACTCGATGATCGATTGCCTGATTAGTAATGCATTCTGGCGCGATGTAGCGAATTTTTCCTTTGAGAGTACCTGCTTCGGTATTGGCCAAGCGGCCTTTTGCTCTGGCTACCCCAAAATCCAATAGCTTGGGAATTCCTTCGGTGGATATTATTATATTAGCTGGGCTTACATCGCGATGAATCAGGCCAAGTGGTTCTCCTTCGGAATCGGTTGCAGAATGTGCGTATTGTAGTCCTTCGCAAATTCCGGAAATGATTTGTGCGAAATGCCCAAAGTGAACTTTGTTTTGCTTTCGAGCATTCTTTGTCAAGGCCGCCAATGTGGGACCTTTCACGTATTCCATGGCGATATAGGGAATCTCATCGGCAACATCTATTTCAAATATCTGGAAGATATTGGGATGGTTGAGATTAGCCGTCAATTTACCTTCGTCCAGAAACATTTTCACGAATTCTAGATCGTTAACTCTTTCGGGCAGTATCCGCTTTACAATGACGTTCTTGTCAAAACCTCCAATTCCGGTAAGCCGACATAGAAATACCTCGGCCATTCCACCACAGCCAAGCCATTTCACGACTTTAAATTTCCCTATATTAGTAATTGTCTCGCTCACTGGAAACATCCTCCCGACGCTACTTAACGCATGCGGCCGACTTTCTTTGCTACTCAACCAGGTTAGGTTCCTTGGTCGATTGACTGGCTGTCTGAAAATGTAATGAACTAGTGCAAAAGTTTTGACTAAACCAGAACTTGTCTCTGCCGCTATTAGTAACACAAAAAAGAGTAGAGCTTAATAAGGGAAGTATGGTCACAATGGGTAGGACATAAGCCTCTCCAATAATGTATTAGCACTTTAGTCTTCGGTAACTTTGTTTTTGCCGAGATTTGCCGGTGCATTTAGTCGCTGGCGCTGAATCGACCCGAAGGTCTTGGCGCACTAAATGCGCCGTCTTAATATGTATGATAAAAACCGCAATTATAAAGGCTTGTTTTTCTAGGATCACTTAAGAGATAATGCTGGTGACAAAGTTTGTTGCGGCTTTCACAATATAGGGGGAAATATGAGCAAATTTCCGTCCTCGGTTGTTATCCTAATCCTCTTGGCTTCTTGTTCTGTTAGTAGCAATACCAATAACGGACCAATAAAGATTGACTTTCTAGCGCACGCAAGTATCAGCGGTAACGCCGAGAATGCCGTGCTTGTCGATCAGGTCAAAAGATTTAATGAAAGCCAGACAGCGTACAAAATAGAAATGGTTTCGGTGGGAGATGATGGGTACGAATCCGAGCTAGATAAATATGCCCAAAAAAACGCATTGCCCTGTGTAGTAGAGTTCGATGGACCATTTGTATACAACTATGCTTGGAGGGGATTACTAAAACCACTTGATCGTCTGATTACCAAGGAAATGAAAGAAGACTTTTTAGATTCCATTATTCAGCAGGGTACTTACGAAGGATTCCTTTTTAGCTTAGGAGCTTACGAATCTGGACTAGCGTTGTGGGGAAACAAAAGGATTTTGGCAGACAATGGAATCAGCGTGCCAACACAAATCGATAATGCTTGGACCTTAGCCGAATTCGAAAGTCACCTCCAGACGCTTAAGCACGCTTATAAGGATGACGCCAGTTTTTATCCATTAGATATGAAATTCGGCTATGGCGCAGGTGAATGGTATAGCTATGGGTATGCCCCTATCATACAATCATTTGGTGGCGATCTCATAAATCGTGGCAGTCTGAAAACTTCGGAACAAGTGCTTAATAGCGAAAGTACCATCTTGGCGTTCGCTACTATTAAAAGCTGGATCGCCAAGGGGTGGGTAAATAAAAATCAACCTAGTGACGAAAAGGATTTTATTGAAGGGAAATCGGCAATTTCTTATGTCGGGCATTGGATGTACCAGTCCTACAAAGAAGCTCTGGGGGACAATTTGGTGCTTATTCCTATGCCTAAATTTGGAAACCAGGCTAAAACCGGAAATGGTAGCTGGAACTTCGGAATTTCCGCGCATTGCGGTAACCCCGAAGGTGCGTGGAAGTTTCTGGAGTTCATTTTATCCCCCGACGAAATCATTGCTATGACCAGCGTTAACGGAGCTATTCCATCGCGAAAGTCTGCCCTAAACAAGGCACAGAATTTATATGGCTCGAATGGAGCATTGCACGTCTATGTGGATCAGCTTAACGCAAACATAGCAGTTCCACGACCACAAACTCCTGCATATCTGGCTATTCGGCAGGCGTTTTCTGACGCGTTCTTAAATAGCGTAGTGGGTAATTCCGATTATAAAACTGAGCTAGATGCGGCGGTTTTATCCATAAAGAACGATTTTCAAAGAAACAACAATTATGTTTTTACTCCTCCTAGCCGCTATTGAATGTAGGCTGGACCTGGGAAAAACAAAAGTGCAGGTTTAGGGCTACCGATGGCTCAAATGTTCACCAAAACTGAGACGTTTTTCAATGGAGTGCTATTGCATGTTTTTTTCTCAAAAGTTTAATTTGGCGGTGGCTTCAAGGGTAGTGGTAGTACTCGGACTCATAAACACTGGTTTGTTTTCTTTTTCGGTGCAGGCGGAAAATACCGCTGACCTGTCGGTTTCGCTGGACGATTTGATGAAAATGGAGGTTTCTACCGCAACTAAGGACACCCAAAATATCCGTGAGGCCGCCAGTATCATGACCGTAATTTTGGCCAACGATATAAAAAATGCCATGTGTAGGGACTTGATGGATGTATTGTCCATGGTCCCTGGTATTCAAATAGTTAAGGAGAGCAATAATCCGGTTGCCGCGTCCCGTGGAATTAATGGATATGAAGGACGAATGCTCTTTATGGTAGATGGAATGCCTCTTTCCGACCTACTTTTTGGAGGATTTATTGTTAGTAATTCTTTTCCCATCCATCTGATCGATAGAATCGAAGTCATTCGGGGTCCGGGCTCGGTTACCTATGGAGGAACCGCAGAACTAGCGGTTATCAATATAATTACCCGAAAAACTGCTCCTAGCATGGCCAGCGTGCGTACGGGATTTCTTTCTAGCGCCATAGGAGTAATGGATATTGGCGCTTCTTTTCACGAGCAAGCTGGACCGGTAAGTATTGATATTACTGGATCATTAAATAAGGTGCAGCGCAGCGACGGAACGTTTTCTCAAAAATGGGCCCATCCCGATGTGAAACACACTGATTCTTCGGCGGGATATAATGGGGCTGATATAGTTATGGGACTGCGATTATTTGAGAAGACTACGGTAAGAGCCTATTTCCACGAACAGAAAAACCGAAGCGAGTCTTTTACTGCCACCGAACAAGACTCCGAGGCAGATATTGCAAGGTTGCGGCGAACTAGTCGAGCCACCATTCAAGGTTATATTGCTGGCGCACAATTGGAACATCGTATTTCGCTGAATGAAGACATTGAACTTGCCCCGTCTTTTTCAGTGATCAATAGTTTCCCGAGCAACAAACCAGGAAAAACTGATCCCAAAATCTTGCGGCTATGGCCGGCGGTGGCCTTACGGTATCACACCCCCGGTTTGACTGCCTTGGCAGGAGCAGAATATTTTGCTGACTTGGCCAGCGTGGATAAGGATAATGAAGATACCATTCCTTTCCAATACTACCAATCCGCACAAGATTCCGGTTCTGACAGCATTACTATTGGGAATGCGGCGGTATATGGAAATGTGCATTATCGCCTTAACCCCATTGGCATTGCACTTGGCTTGCGTTACGACTGGAATGAGTTTTACGGATCGAAACTTAACCCTCGTGCTGGCTTGATTTTGACCCTCGATCGATTTAACGCAAAGTTGCTATATTCTTCGGCTTTTCGCGCTCCGCTTGCCGGAAATAATGCTTGGTCTGAATATGGTCTTCAGCCTAGCCGCCCGTGGAGACCAGAAGAGTTGGTCCCGGAAACTATTCAAGTTGGAGAAATTGAAATAGGGTACGCATTTACTGATAGTATTCATGCGACAGCTAACGTATTTGGCCAAAAGGTGAAAAACACCATTGAGTTGCGCATTGACCCGTCTCACGGTAATGACACTTATAATGCTAATGGCGGGTCTTTGACAACCTGGGGCGCCGAGGCTGAACTGCGCTACGTGTCCGAACGATTTCGTACCGTGTTTAATGCATCTTGGTTTAAACCAGAATCATTGGATGCAAAAACCTACGTGGCCATTCATGATCCTAATCGACTCATGGGGGTCTCTGCTCTCAAATTGTATCTAAACCAAAGCGTTTATTTAACCCGCAATTGGAGCATTCACGCTAATGGAGGCTTCCTCAGCGATAAAGCTGGAATGGAAGACTATGGAAAGACTAAAACCGTTTCCTCCCAGGTTATCATTGATTTTGGTACACGGATTGTGCATATTGCAGAAACTCGATTGAATGCGTCACTGTCAATTCATGACATTTTAAATTCACGCCTTAGCTTAGTGACTCCTTACCGCGACAGCGGATACGATACTTTTCCCTACAAAGGCCGAGAGTTGGTTTTTTCAATAGATATGGAATGGTAAGCGGAGAATTCGGTAAATTTTTTCATAGACTGGAAGCTGTTCCAAGTTGTTTAAGCTCATGTGCAAGTGACAAAAGCTGTTGCTGATCCAAGCCCAACTTCATTGCGCTCCAAAAGAGTTCACCTTCCAAAGAAGAGCGATGTAGTGGGTTGGTACGTAGTTCGTATAAGCAAGAAGTAACCCGAATTAGATGAAGGCCCAAGTTACTGGCAGAATCATCAGGTTGGTAGGCATGATGTTCGGCGCAAGCATATAATGTATGGCTAGGAAGTTGCCAATTGGCAGCAAGTTCTTGGCCCAAAAAGACGTGGGCTTCTTCCAAGGCAGCTTCCAAGGTGACTAATGGCATACAAGGGGACAAGTCGCCGTCGGGAATCATTTTGCCGGCGGTGCGCAAAGCTACAACTTTTCCAATATCGTGTAGCAAACCACCCAAATACACTTCCTCCGGGTCGCCTTTGCGTAGTCGCAGTGAAAGCCAACGTGCACTGGCCGCGCAGTGCATACAATAAGCTGACAAGCGTTTCCATTGATCAGCATGATGGTCTAGGCAAAGGCGCTCTTGACTATCAAGCATTGCTCGGGTGGCAGCCGCAATGGCAATATTAGATACTGCACGCAATCCTAAACGGATGGCGGCATCCTGAAAAGTTGCCACATTGTTTCCGCGTGAATAGAAAGCCGAATTAGCGGTTCTCAAAATCTGAGCCGATACCATTGCATCAGCGCGAACTATTCTAATCAATTCACCTAAATCAGGGTTTGGGCTTTCCATAAATCGGAGAATGCGTACTGCTAAATCGGGAAATGCTGGCAGTTCGGAAGGGTCATTGCGCACCTTCTCAGTAATTAGGCCCGCGAGCCAAGAAGCTTGTTCCGCTTCGCTTTCAGAAGCGATTTTTCGACTTTCTTTGGTGCATTCCACGAAAGGCGTTAAGTCGAAATTAGATTCAAACCAGGGTGCAATCTCTGCTGGCAGGGCAGCTATTTGGCTTTCCTCCATAGCTAATCTCCGTGTAAGGCTGTGGTTTGTTGAATTAACCATTTGGCCCTAGTCGTTAATAAATACACAATTTATGCCAAGGAAGTCCGGTGGTTTTGTTCGAGATATTGAATACAAAACGAAAAACAGAAGTGGGTCATTATTATCCAATGGGTAAATGCTGCGAAGCGTGTTGTGCCCATCCAACAACGCATCACTAAATTGTAATACGAGCCGGTAAAGGCTCAGACAAGGAGAGGGGAATGAAAATATGGCCTGGGCAGCCTTTTCCGCTTGGGGCCACTTGGGATGGTTCCGGTGTGAACTTCGCCCTGTTTTCAGAATCGGCTACCGGAGTCGAATTGTGCCTTTTTGGAAAGGACGGAGTTCGAGAGACTAGAATTTCCATGACTGAGCAGACCGACCGGGTTTGGCACGTCTATTTGCCCGAAGCAAGACCAGGGCTGCGCTACGGCTATCGAGTTCACGGTCCCTATGCGCCAGAAGAAGGTCATCGCTTCAACCCTGCCAAATTGTTGCGTGATCCTTACGCCAAAGCGATTGATGGGCAGATAACGTGGGACGATGCTCTTTTCGGTTACCAAATAGGGCACCCCCTGGAAGATCTTTCTAAAGATGAAAGGGATAGCTCGGTATTTTCTCCAAAATGCGTAGTAATTGATCCGGCTTTTACTTGGGGTGAAGATACCAGGCCTAAAATACCTTGGGATAGAACTATTATTTATGAGTTGCATGTCAAAGGATTTACTCAGCTGCATCCGCTGGTACCCCCAGAAATACGCGGCACCTACGCAGGGTTGGCATCACCGGAAGTTATCGAATACCTACTTTCTTTAGGGATTACCGCAGTGGAACTAATGCCGGTACATCAATTTGCTCATGATCGTATTTTAGTAGAGCGAGGTTTGTCGAATTATTGGGGGTATAATAGCATTAATTTTTTTGCTCCATGTGTGGAATATGGAATTAAAAACAATCATAGTCTTAAGACCGCAGATGAATTCAAAACAATGGTTAAAACGCTTCATCGAGAAGGAATCGAAGTAATTCTCGACGTAGTTTATAACCATACCGGGGAAGGAAGTCACCTGGGGCCAACCTTTTGTTTTAGGGGAATAGACAATGTCGCCTACTATCGTTTGGTTAACGAAAATCGTCGCTACTACATGGATTTCTCCGGCACCGGAAACAGTTTGAATTTGAGTCACCCGCGAACCTTACAAATGATAATGGATAGCTTACGTTACTGGGTGGAAGAAATGCATATTGATGGCTTTCGATTTGATTTAGCGGCAACTTTTGCCCGAGAACTTTATACGGTGGAAAGGCTTTCTACTTTTTTTGAAGTTATTCATCAAGACCCCATAATTTCACAGGTAAAGCTCATTGCCGAACCATGGGATTTAGGAGAAGGAGGCTATCAGATTGGCAATTTTCCGGTGTTGTGGACTGAATGGAACGGAGAATATCGAGATACCGTGCGCCGATTTTGGAAAGGAGACGGCGGACAAATTGGTAACATGGCTTATCGCCTGGCAGGTAGTAGCGATTTATATGAACGAACCGGGAGAAGACCCTATGCTAGCATTAATTTTGTGACTGCTCATGACGGCTTTTGTTTGGCCGATTTAGTAAGTTACGATTACAAACACAACGAAGCGAATGGATTTACGAATACAGATGGAATGAATAATAACTGGAGTTGGAATTGCGGAACAGAAGGGCAGACTGACGATCTGGAAGTTCAAAATCTTCGCGAACGCCAGCAACGCAATTTTTTGGCGACTCTTTTGCTTTCGCAGGGCGTGCCCATGATTCTGGCAGGCGATGAAATAGGAAGAACCCAAAAGGGTAACAATAATGCATTCTGCCAAGATAATGAAATAAATTGGATTAATTGGAAATTAGATGCCTCCAAAAAAGCCTTATTAGAATTCACTAAAATGTTGATTCGTATGCGTCGCGAGCATCCTGTGTTTCGAAGGCGTAGCTTTTTTAGAGGACGACGAATTCATTTTTCAAGGGGAGACGTGGTTTGGTTTAGAGCTGACGGGAAAGAAATGACTTCTGAAGACTGGGGGGAATGGCATTCGCGATGCTTAGGAGCTTTTTTGGCCGGAAATGCCATCGAAGAAAGAGATGAAAGAAATAATTCCATATCCGATGAAAGCTACTTAATTCTATTAAATTCCTATTGGGAACCTTTGGATTTTCAGCTTCCTTCAATAGGGATAGGCAATGACAGCCAATGGCTATTAGTGCTTGATACGCGAAGCCCTACTGGCAAGTTAGTTCATCAGCCTCTTTATCCATCCGATATTTATAGGATGGAGTCTCGATCTATAGTAACATTCTGTCTTTCTTACAAGGAATAGGAGTTAGCGTTTCAACATAGTCATAGCAATTATAAAAGCATAAAGCGCCATAACTAGCCCGCACATCGTGACAATTGGAATTAATATGGCGGCAGCAGATTTACCTCCAGTTGTCTGGTGCTGCCATCTATAAGCGTAGACACGGCAAATAATTTGCCAAACCGGAAAAGCATAGGCTCCGCAAATAGGTACTACTCCCCAAAACATTGGCGCCATGGAATAGCAATAAGCATGTACGGTAGTGCTAAAATTTTTTGGCTTTGCGCCTAGTATCTTTAAAAGAAGGTGTTCTATGCCTCCATGAATAAAAATCGTGGCTATGGTTAATAGAGGAATAAGTGCGATCAGAGAAAATACAACCATTACACCGACTAATACCTGGTAAACTCCAAAATTTGATGAAGACATTGCTCCAAGCATAGCAATTAGGAAGATAAAGCCATAAATTACTACGGTTCCCGACATGCCTACGATCTGTGAAAAAACGGCATAGAGGAGGGGATCTTTTAGTCTGTTGCTAGAAAAACGAACTCGCTGGAAAGCTAAATTTGGATGATACATTATTTGCTTAGAAGTCAGCCAGTAAGCCTTAAAAAGGCCAAGTTCTCGGCGCTTTTCCCAGTCTAGTGATACGCTAGATTCATGACGTTGGGCGCAATTGGCACATAAGTGGTTATCGCCAGATTGGAAAACAAGACATTCTTCACAAACGAAACTTCCACAGCGACTACAAGTTTTTACTGCAATACGGTCGGCGTGAATTGAGCAATAAGCACTCTGAAAGGCATGTTGAAATGGCGATATAGCCAATTTGAATCCACATTTAGGACAAAATGGAGAAGGGCTGCTTGTGTCAATGACATTTTCGCAGTCGGGACACTGCATATAGTTTATCCAATCTTTACCGACTATTCTGGCAACCAATGTTATAATAAATGTTAGAATGTTATAGAAATGGAAGTCAACGAGCTGGTGTGGAGAACCTGACATTCGCTAAGTCTGCGGCTTGCTTCGCCGCACCCCTGCTTACTTACATTGTTTCATAATTGCTTTGGTTGTACCCTAACCCACCCAAAACTCCCTAACTATACATTATGTTGTGTCTTCGCCTTGGTTAAGAATTACTACCTCGACATTCTTGGCTTCACAAATTGCAAACACTAATTCTGCACCAAAACGCAATAACCGATCTTTATGAGTAATAACTAATCGTCCAATCCGACCATCCACAACATCGTCAAGCAATCATTTTAAGCCTTTCTTCTGAATAATTCATACCAGAACCAAGATCGGCAATAATCTTAAACGTCCAACCATTCCGGGCGCAATACAGCTCAAGAACCTGCTTCTGGCGTTCTAGGTCGTTTTTCTGGTCGTGACTCGACACACGCGCATAACCAACTGTTCGTCGCTCGTCAGAAGCAGAATGAATTATCTCTCTGGCTTTAGCTTGGATAAATTACGGCGATGTCCTGCTGCAGTGCGTTCGGGTGCTAGTTTACCTTCAGTCTCCCAGCGTCGCAGTGTTGTAATCGATACCCCCAACACCTCAGCAGCCTCGCCTATTGGAATCAACCTAGCCATTTGGATAGTACTAGATACATATAAGCAGAAATCAAGTCAACTGTTCAAGTTCTTTTTCTAGTTTGGGAAAAAGCAGTTCCCCCCGGAGGGGCGGCGGTGTATGAGAGTACGTTAATTCCTGAATGGCAAGGCGCAAGTTTTTCTTGGAAGACTGAACTCAATGGAAGAACATCAGGGAGCCATGAGCATACCGCGATTCTTCAATACCGCCGGGCCAGTAAAACCCGAGTGGCACTATTGTGTTTCTTCGCTGTCGCGAATAGACATGGAGAATATGAGAATTGCCGCGGCGACAAATTGTCGGTTAGTGGCGCGAAATGCTCGCTCTTTTTATCGACGAAGTGGATTCTCTGGTTTTCCACCGCCGAGAACAGCCGGTAGTCGCGCACATCGCGCAAACCGCACAAAACCACGCTGGAAGGAAAAGCCTGTGGGCGATCGTTGTATCCGGCACGCAGGTTTCGCAGCAAAGCAATTAACTAATCGCCTTGCCTGCGCCAAAGAAACACTTATTTTGCGGCGCGATACCCATATTGACCAATTGGCGGACAAATTGCGCGAAGACCGAGTGCGGCGGGTAGTGCAGCCCATTCTGGCAGGCTCCGCTCTCCAAGAAATTCCTACTGACGATTTGCAATATGGTCTCGATTTGGGACTAATTCGTCAAACCGAGCAGGGAATTGCCATTGCTAATCCTATTTATCAAGAAATTATTCCGCGGGAGCTTACCTGGGTTACTCAAGAAAGCTTAAAAAGCGTTTTTCATCCCGATTGGATTCGTTCGGATGGCACATTGGATGTGTCGCATTTACTACAATTATTTCAAGATTTTTACACAGAAAATGGCGAAGCATGGGCTGGTCGTTTTGCCTACCAAGAAGCCGGTTCGCAATTGTTGCTTCAGGCATTTCTTCAACGGGTTATTAATGGAAAAGGGCGCATTGAACGAGAATATGCGCTCGGTACGGGTCGAACCAATTTATATTTGCGTTGGCCGCATTCCGCAGGGGTACAGAAAGCGGCCATAGAAATCAAAGTTCTGCACCATTCGTTAGAAAAAACCATTGCTCAAGGATTGGCGCAAGTCTTTGCTTATGCCCAGCGTTGCGCTCAATTTGGTGGTAACAAGGGCAAAACTGGAGGGCAGCACAACCAAGAGGGAAATTTCGCGGAAACGCACCTAATGATTTTTCACAAAGATTTCTCCTTGCCGGTGCAGAAACGGGTCTTTTATCGGCAGGAGATTCATCAAGGCCAACCCATTGCCGTTTGGGGAATGCAAAAGCCATTTACAACGTCCTGTTCAAAGAGGAATGAATAAAATGAAAACAAATCGCGCTAACGCATCATATGCCACGCCAAAAAGTACTGCCAGTTATTCAGGTTCAAAAGCATCTAAATCTCTTCGAAGTCAAAATCAATCATCAAAGAAGAAACAATCCTGCAATACGTTTCAAGACCATAGTTTAAAATTGCTAAAAAGTCAGTTTATGCTTGAAGACAGTGGGAACCCCGGCCCGTCAGAAGAAACTCCTTCTGACGAAACTCCTCCTCCCCCCAAGCCTTCATGGAGACAGAGCACAAAGGATACAATCAACCAAGGAGTTGATAAGGTCTTTGATGTGCTAGATGACGGAAAAGCAAAGTGTGATGAAGTTATAAACGGAGCAAAACAAAAAATTGTCGAAACAGGCAAAAAAATTATCGAATCAATTGAAAAATTGTAACTGGTATTGAAAGTTATGAATACGCCGCGATTTTTGTATTTGCAAGTTGGGGCTACGGTAGGAGTCGCCGTCTCGGATGGCCGCTTAGTAGTCGATCGAAAGCCCCGGCTTCATTACACGCTCGCAGAGCTTCTAAGCGCGTCCGACTACTCACCACCGCAATCGAATGAAGACCGCGAATAGGTCGATGCACCAGCCGTAGGCGACGAACTGATATGAACAGGGGAGACATCTATTTGGTAAACCTTGATCCCGCAAGGGAACGAGCAGAAAGGAAGCCGTCTAGTCTTGATCGTGTCTCCATGAGTTCAACGCGGCAATGAAATTACCGGTTATTTGCCCCATTACCAATGGCGGCGACTTTGCCGGTCGCATCGGGTTTGCCGTCCCGATTACTGGCATTAAAACAAATGGATTTTCTGCTGGTCATGTTTGGGCATCTAAAAAATACATTCAAAAGCGAATAATAGTGTAAATACAAATACGGACTTAAACGCCAGGTTTAAGGAATTTCAAAATCGACTCGATAAAATGTCCGATCAAATGCAAGTAATGAGACAGAAGGTTTCCCGCCTTAGAAAAGCCATTGGAAATCTACAAGATTCAGACGAATAAATTCTCGCGTAACAGACTTGACGTGTGCGAATTCGCATACTAGGCTCTCTTTTTGTTTCCGTTTGAAAGTGCGGCAAGCGGAAAATTAGCGAGGAGCAAAAGGTGCGGCTAACACCCTTGCCCCTCTAACCACCGCGCCTGGATAAGAGGCAACGATGGCTTTCCAAAACATGGCAATCGCACTCATTTTTGTTTCGATAAACTCGTAGCGGTTTTCATATCACCTGTACTTGCCAAAATTTTTAGTAAGTAAGCACGGTCCCATCCTGCTTTTTTGCGCTTGCAGCTAATTCCCTTTTTAATGTTGGTTTCTTGTTTCAATAAATTAAGCGCAATGCGTCTGACGGTGGCCAAGTTCTTGGCGGCATAACCGATTCGAACCTGATTTAGATCTTCTCGGAAACTAACGTCTAATGACCAATGGAGGCCAATTTCAATATTCCAATGTTCGCG
>JBNKEI010000014.1:0-27986 GCA_050288705.1 Myxococcales bacterium | reverse complement strand
CACCTGCGACTACACCAACAGTTCAAACGATTCTGGGTTCTGTCGCATTAACTGATAGGGAGTGCAGATTATCCGCAGAGAGGCCATTTGTATGCTAATAAATTATGCTGCGAGTAAGTGGAATTGCTCTACTTCATTTCGATTTTTACTATGTCGTTGGGTAAATTCATTCAAAGGGGAGCTTCGTTTGCGTATTGAGTCATGCAACAACGCACTACGTTAAAGCGTCAAGCCGTCTGAGCTCTCGTTCTAGCGTAAGTTCTGCGACAAGCAGCTTTTGTACAATACGGAAAGCCGGCATGAATAAAACTGCATAACCACTATGCACCAATTCGTGACCTACCGCGCAAACTAAATGCGGTTTTCCGGTACAGGTTTTCTCCTCTTTTCCGACAACAGCCTACACTTAAATTTTGGTCTCATTGTGGCCTTTGCTCCTAACTTTCGATACTAGACAGATTTCACATTTTCCGCTTTGATTTTCCTCTATGCCATTGACTGAGGTAAATAGTATTATAGCTGGCGGGCGCTAAACTAGAAGAGATGGCTTATGAATACCAAAAACTTCCACTGCAAAAATGGTTGGTTCATTTTTTATTTTCTCATGACTAGTCTGTTATTTATTGTCGTAATTACCGGGTGCAACATAAAATTTCCCTCTGCTTGCGAATCTAATGCCGACTGTGGAGACAAAGGTTATTGCTATAAAAACATCTGCGTAGCTAACGAAAGTTATTCCGTTTCTGGCGTGATAACTGGCAACGAAAACTTTGGAGTTACGGTTAGATTGAGCGGCGACAGAATAATGAAGACCATTTCCGATGAATCTGGCGCTTATTTTTTTAGAGGTCTTAGTAAAGGGAGCTATTTCATTACTCCATCTGCTTTTGGATATGCATTTACTCCCCAGAGCATATCACTAACAGTAGGAGAGTTCGATGTTACTGACCAAAACTTCCAGCCGAGTGTTAGTCAAATATGTAGCCGTGATCACTGGTGTTGGGAAAATCTTCTTCCCCATGGGAATTCCTTCTCTGGTGTTTGGGGAAATGGATCGAACGATGTTTGGGCTGTTGGCGCAGCGGGCATTGTGCTGCATTGGAATGGAACTACATGGGCGGGCGAGATTGTGGGAGAGGAGCATCTAAATGGAGTATGGGGAAGCGGGTCAAATGATGTTTGGGCAGTGGGTGACCAGGGAGCGATAGTGCATTGGAATGGCACTGCCTGGTCGCCATTTAGCGCTATCGATTCATCGGCCAACCTAAATGGAGTATGGGGAAGTGGACCAAATGATGTTTGGGCAGTGGGTGACCAGGGAGCGATGGTGCATTGGAACGGCACTGCCTGGTCGTCATTCAGTGCTATCGATTCATCAGCTAACCTAAATGGAGTATGGGGAAGCGGGTCAAATGATGTTTGGGCAGTGGGTGACCAGGGAGCGATAGTGCATTGGAATGGCACTGCCTGGTCGCCATTCAGCGCTATCGATTCATCGGCTAACCTAAATGGAGTATGGGGAAGCGGGTCTAATAATGTTTGGGCGGTGGGTGACCAGGGAGCGATAGTGCACTGGAACGGCACTGTCTGGTCGAACGTAGTCAGTGCTATCGATTCATCGGCAAATCTAAATGGAATATGGGGAAGTGGGTCTAGTGATGTTTGGGCGGTAGGTGACGATGGAGCCACCGTTCACTGGAGTGGTACTACCTGGTCGAGTGTAGCCACCACTACCCATCCTTCGCCAAGTATAACTGGGCCACATCTAAATGGGGTGTGGGGAGGTAGACCTAACGATATTTGGACTATTGGTTATTATAGGATAACCAGTACAAATTCCATCAGTCATGGTGCCATAATGCACCGGAACGACTCGGCCTGGTCGACCATGGTAAGCGGCACAGATTTCTGGCTTTCTAAGGTATGGGGAAGTGGGCCGAACGATGTTTGGGCGGTAGGTGACCGTGGAAATGTCATGGTGCACTGGAATGGTACTGCCTGGTCGAGCGTAGTCAGCGGAGTAGATAGCTGGCTTAGTGGAGTATGGGGTAATGGCCCGAACGATGTTTGGGCTGTTGGCGCTCACGGAAGCATCGTACGCTGGAACGGTAAAACCTGGTCGAGCGTAGTCAGCGGAATCAAGCATTGGCTGTGCGATGTATGGGGAAGCGGGCCTAATAATGTTTGGGCAGTGGGTGTCCAGGGAACGATAGTACACTGGAACGGTACCGCCTGGTCGAGCGTAGTCAGCGGAACAGATAGCACGCTTAGAGGAGTATGGGGAAGTGGCCCGAATAATGTTTGGGCAGTGGGTGACCAGGGAACGATAGTGCACTGGAACGGTACTGCCTGGTCGAGCGTGACAAGCACAGTAAGTAGCATGCTTAGAGGAGTATGGGGAATTGGCCCGAATGATGTTTGGGCAGTAGGATACCAGGGAACGATAGTACACTGGAACGGTACCGCCTGGTCGAGCGCGACAAGCACAGTAAGTAGCATGCTTGTTGGAATATGGGGAAGTGGCCCGAACGATGTTTGGGTAGTAGGATACCAGGGAACGATGGTACACTGGAACGGCACTGCCTGGTCGAGCGTAGTAAGTGGAACAGATTCCTCTCTTTCGGGAATATGGGGAAGCGGGCCAGAAGACATTCGCGTAGTCGGTAGCGGTGGTGCCACTATGCATTACAGGCCATGAATCGACAAAACCAGGTGGAGTCGTTAATTAAAATAAGTGGATGTGTACGAGATTGTAACTTCCTTGACAGCGCTCAGTTCCCTAAGCCTAGTCAACTGCGATTGAAGAATTTCGTAGGAAATATCCTCAAGGGGATGTGACATTCGACACAGGGTATACAGTTTGCTGCCACTGCTGCACCAAGGGTAACCAGTTCACGTTCACGTGAGGAAAGTTGTGTCATCGTCAATCTTCGTCTTCAGGGTTAAGCCGGACAGGCCCCGGCGCTTAGTACTACCCCTGCTTAGACGTCGATGCGAAGGTAAAGGATACACCTCTACGGAAATTTAGTTCCCACAATACTTTCCACCACTCAATCTATGCACAACGCTCGGTGTCAGCTGGCGCATGGTCCTCGCGCTCTGCTGCACACCGTGGTTAGAGCTTCCCTTCTGAATTCGATGGAGCGGAAGGCCAAAGGGAGTTTTCGTATTGATCACTAAATGCCGGTGCATTTGCAGTAAGGTATTCCAATACGCCGTCGCCAATGTTCTTTATCCCGTGATTTGAATTTGAAGGAATATATACAGCATCACCTGCCATGACCTTTCTTGATTCATCTTCTATTATCATAAGGCCCTTACCATTGATAATGTAATAGCATTGTTCAGGCTCGTGTTTGTGGATTGGTTGCTCTGAACCTGCTGGTATTTCGGAAATTTGTATAGACAAATTTTGGGCCAGTGAATTTTTTGGACTTATAAGCATCCATGAGGTAAGAATCGGAAGTTGTCCAGTATTATTTGAATTGTTTCTGTTAAAAACTTCCATACCTTCTTCCTTATAGAGTTGGTGGCGGCTGGTGCGCAAAACAATATGTATACATACGATTATGGCACTGCTTTTGTAAATCTGGTTTTTCACGTCAACAATATCAACAGCTTACAGATTTGCTGGATCGAAAAAACAGCAAAAGCTACAATGTAGCTCTCCACTCCCCTCGAGCCGCCCATAACCTCGACGAGGTGCTTGACGATCGAGAGTGAAAAGAAGAGTAGGGTTTCAATAGCTCGAATTAGATGCTAGAAATTCGTGCAGTAAAAGCAGAGCTGAAAGCCTCACAAGAAGCGAAAAACGATGCGCAAGAACGACTTTTCTTGGCGCAAGAACGTTATCCGGCGAGGACGGTCTTAAAAAAAACCTATCTTTGGTTTGGACCTAAGGCAAGACCGGGATGAGGCCGGTCGGTAAAGATGCTGCATGTTTCCTGTTTTTGAAGCACTTGCTCTCGAAGCAGGTGCGCTTTTAAATCTTTCAAAGCCTCTTTTTCTTTTTTTTTGATTTTTGGCTCGGCAAGATGTCGGTCGCACGCTATCACTAATTCCTTCAGTTGGTTTTGGAGATCATCCTGCGTTGGCATTGCCGTGTCTGGTGTTGAAGAGGAAGTGGCGGACTTGACGCTCGTGTGATATCGATCAAGCAGCTTACTAATATTTTTCAAGCTACTGGGAGCAAACTTTTGAGGAAACCATGCAAAACCCGGGGTAGCAGATTTTCTCAGCTCTTTACCGGTGGGGATTTGACCCGAACTCCACTGGCAGCTCTCTCCGGTATTCAGGGATACTGAAAGGCAGGGTTCCCTGATACTGCAACTTGCCTTGGGCTCATCACCGCTAGACCATAATAAGTTGAACATCTGCCCCTTCATCTTGTCTATTAATGATTCGTTCTCATTCCCCTCGCTGGGTTGCAGCCTTATCGTTGCTGAGGCGCCCAGGGTGCTTGGGGCTTGGGAATCAACCATGCTGAATTCGCCTTGGAGATTTTCCGAGTGCCCTTTAATATTCCATTTCGATTGAATAGTGACCAACACAGAACCATCGCCTGGCGATTGAACCTGTAAGAGAGTCTGCGGTTTTCTGGGATTTTCTAATTGAAGAAACTTTCGCTCGTACGGAAATACGTCTGGCTCTTGTTCGCCAGTGCGCTGTTGCATTTGATCGATTACCGAAGAATTAATTATATTTTGCACATCGGTGTTCAGAAATTTGGTTACCGAATTAAGCATGGCGGCATTCCGACCACAGATAACATATAATTCTCGCATTTTTTCCGCAGTCAAACCATTGGGTTCATCCCAGCCTTTACTAGTTATATCTGTCCCTTTGAGATCGATGGCAAGTTCCCCAACATCTCTTCTAAAGGCTCCGTCCACCCGGAAACCTTCAAAAATTTCTCTCGGAGAATTGTTTTCATACATTTCTTGTAAGAGCTTTGAGGTGTTTTCACTAACCGCCGGGGGCATTGTACGCAAATCTCCATCTATAACCCTCAATGCCATCTGTTTGGTAGCGCCATCAAGTTCGAATTGTAATTCGCTTCTAGAAGAACCTAACGCGCTTTGCGAACCCCACAATCCATCAAGTTCCTGCAGCGCGAGTCTTGCAATGCGAGCAAATTGTTGCTTTTTGGCAACGGGTAGTTTTGCGAAGTGAATTCTTTTTTCTAAGACGTCTATTTGATGGCGAAGCTGCTCGTTGGAAATTTTTCTTTCCCGGTGCAAAAAAATCAATTCTGCAGCCCGATCCATAATGGTTTGTTCCTGAGTGTGCTCATTAATACTAATTTCGCGATGCACAGGAGCCTCTCGTAACATCTCCTGGATAGATTCCCCGGCCCCAGTAACCGGGCTGGTTGGATTACCAGATGACGATGGACTAGAAATCTGCTGGTTGACACATGCCTTTTCCCTAACAAGCTGCTCTTCTAGTGCCTTGACAATCTTTTTTTCGTCTTCCGGAAGATTTGGCTTCTGAATGTACTTATTGCAAGCCGCGATCAGATTTTCTAGTTGATCGCTTAGGGAGCTCATTATGAATGTTCGTCTTGCCGGTTTCAGTGGGTGGTGAAGTTGATTGGTAGTCTTATGGTATTTGTCCAATAGGGTTTTGATTTCGCTTTCGCCGGATTGGCTTTGCTTCCAGGGAATACATCCAAACTTAACATTGACCTCATTAAGCTGCCTATCTAGTTCGCGCCTGGTAAGGACTGCACCAGGGTGCCATTGGCTGGCAATTTGGGTATTCAACTCTACCGCAAAATGGCCACCAACCTCCCGAACAGCGCCGTCAGGCCCGATATGGATCTCAGTGCAGTTGGTCAGGGAACTGTGCGCACTCGCAGAGGCTTTCTTAATCTCTCCCAGCATGTTGGTTGAATACCCTTTGACAGGCCACTTGCATTTGATGGTGATTTTGGTTGACCCATCTTGTTGTGCATCGACGTAGAAATCAGATTGCGGAGGCCGCCCTGTTTCCAACTGAAGATATTGATCGCCGTAGGGAAACATATCGGCAATTGCCTCGCCAGGACGTTGTCCTAACTGCCCAGTGACTAATGAGTCTGCGGCACGGGCCGCATTAATGTTTAGAAAACTCGATGCAGTGCGAATTACTTTTTTATTTCCCTGGCAGATGCTAGACAGATTTTTCAGCAATCTGGGCCCGCCGTCGGAGTTAGCAACCTTGCCAGTGTTTGCCTTAAAATTGGCATCAACCTCGTACCCGCAGAATGTTTCAAAATTGGAAGTGGTTGGTAAATTCGTCATTTTTTTAACGATTATTTTCTGTATTTTTTTCCACTCCTGCGCTTTTACACCTCGTTCATTGGTTTGTATATCGTTACCCCATCCCCGCAAATCGGTGTCGCAAATATTTAACAGAACTTGTTGCCTATTTTTATCGAAAGTATGCTCCACAATGGTTCGTCTTCTTGGTAAGTAGCGCTTGGTGCCAATAGGAGAAGAGTTTTCAGGCAGTGCATTTTCAATTATCTTTTGCATCGCCATTTTTCTTTCGGGAGGCAATTCCGATGATTTGATTCTGGAAATTGTAGTGCTTACTTCAGCACGGATATCTTGATCGGTTATCTTTCCCGACATTTTCAAACTTATCAATTCAGCGACACGTTCGAAAATAGTTTGATCTCTGGTTTTTGGTGAAATTTTCAGGTCACGATGAGGAAGGGGGTTTTGGAATTTCTGCTGAACGCTATTTTCAAAGCTAAATTTTTGATCATCTTGACCCGAGTACATGAATTTCGATTTCAAACTGGAAATGAACGAAGACAACAGTTTGTCTAATGCCTGTCTGGGTTGTGAATTCAATTCGGGCAACACTTTAATGACAGTGGCCAAAGCAAATACACTTACCGGGATTTGGTCAGCGTCGGCCTTATTAAAACGGCTATTATTAATAACAAATTGCTCTAGCCATTTTTTGGCGATGGGTTTCAATATTGGCGAAAAGTCTTTAAGAGAAGGATAAAGCTTTTCCAATTCTGGCTTAAAAAAAGTATCAATCACATCATCCAAAGATGACATACTATCCGGAGAGTTCAGATTGGCATATGTAGATACGGTTTCTAAACAAACTTCCGAAAGATAACGGCAAAATATTTTAGCAAAGGCTTCTACTGTCTCCTTGGTAGATGGCGAAACACTTCCGGCTAATTCGCAAAGACTTTCAGGTATCATCTGCTTAATTGTTTTATAGATATTGTTGGCCGCTACATTGACGATTTGGTTATTAATCCAATTTAGCAATGGATTTCCAACAGGTTTGCAGCCAGCCTTTCCGTTTGCATCGCTTGCAGATTTTCCTCTAGCACCAGGCATGCCCCATATACTTTGAGAAAGATCGGGTGGCGGCCTCAACTGAGAAATTTCCGATGAGCGTTTTTTTTTAAGAGGTATTAGGAAAGCTAGCGTTTTGGCGCAGGAAAAGTTGATGGTTTCAAATCTGTCTTCTAAACGCTGTTGCTCGGAAAAGCTCCCCGTGGTCGGCGGTTGTTGATTGCTAGCCGGCGATATTTCTCGCTGTTGTGATTCCGGAGAAGCCCGTCTCCGTACAGACGAAATACTTAAATGCGGAAACTTAGCCATAGGCCTTCGTTTTTCCATAGCGGCATAGTTGCCAACTATGATGTTGTCCCGCACCTGATAAAAAAGTTGTGTAGTGAACTAGGGCATGTCCCTATATCCGACATCGCCGGTCCGTCATTCCCTCTTTCGCGGGAATGACGGAGGGCGTGATGCCGGATATGGGGACACGCCCTACGATATGTAAGGGGGCGAGATTGTCGTAGAAAGTGCGCAACGACAAAACATTGGCTTCGGTTTCCCGATAATGCTTTCACGGGCAGATACCACGCTCGGCCCTTCAGGATGGGTCGAAGACACCGCTTGCGCGCACACCGAGTTGTGAGTCGTGAGTCGTGGAGGCAATCATGAAGATTGTTATCCAGAAGTTTTCCAGATTTGCCGGGTTGTCGAGGGCAGGAGGGGCGACCGCCTCCGCTTCCAGCCAAAGGCCAGCGCGGTGGGAAACTAAGCAGGAAGGGAGCACGGCGGAGCAGGCGCATTTTGCCGATGGGTTGGATTCGCCCCGTACGGCGAGGGCTGGACCCGAGTCACCTCTTCCGGCTCAGAAAAGGTGTTTTCCGAAGAAAGGCAGCTCGTTGCAGGTCCTTGGTTGGGAGGTCGTGGGACACCGGCCCGGTAAGCCTTCATCAAAGGAACGGGAGGAAGGGGCCGGCCGTGGCGGCGGCATAGCCGACTGGATGCCTTTGAAGGTTAGAAAGCAACCTACCCGGTCGCCCGGAGACCTTAACGTAGCCAGTGCCGGACTCAACGAGCTCCGAGGGGAGGGCGAGGCGGAGCAGGCGCATTTTGCCAATGGGTTGGATTCGCCCCGTACGGCGAGGGCTGGGCCCGAGTCACCTTTTCCGGCTCAGAAAAGGTGTTTTCCGGGGAAAGGCAGCTCGTTGCAGGTCCTTGGTTGGGAGGTCGTGGGACACCGGCCCGGTAAGCCTTCATCAAAGGAACGGGAGGAAGGGGCCGGTCGTGGCGGCGGCGTGGCCGATTGGTTGCCTTTGAAGGCCAGAAAGCAATCTACCCGATCGCCCGGAGACCTTCACGTAGCCAGTGCCGGACTCGACGAGATCCGAGGGGAGGGCGAGACCGAGCTGTCCATTCCACAGCTCCCTAGCTCCTTTGAGGTAATGGCCAAGGTGTCGCATTTTCGGAAAGTAGAGTTTAATCAAGTCACGTATTTCAGTTCTCTGGGCGGCGGCCTGCCGGAGGCCATTGCCGAGAAGAAGGCGGGGCTTTGTTCCGGACTAACCTACGCATGGATTGCCATCCGGCAGCAGGCTCCCAAAGCCTCGGCTCAAGAGGTCATGAATGCCCTCGCCGATAGCAAGAACCCTGTGGGCGTGGTCGCTTCCGGCGAGTACAGGGCAGCCGTGCATGAATTCAACCGTGGTAACTCAGAGTACCATAGTGTTGGCAATGGATGGCTTGACACAAGCGCGCTGTTGCCTGCGAACAAGCCGAACCCAATAATGGAGGACTGGAATGCTCGGTCCTTGGCGCAGGCTATTACCAAGACCGAGGGCTCGCAGACGATTACAACGCGGGTGTCTGCCGGCACAACCCCCGATAATTGCGCTAATCTGCCCGGACATGTGGTCGGAGTCCATAACCCGGGAGGCGGGCAGAACATCGAGTTCTTCGACTCCAACCATGGCCATTACAGTATTCCGCCCGAGCACCTCGAGCACTTCCTCCGCACGGTGGAGGAAGCGCAAACCAACCATGAGCGGAACACCTCAAAGCTCCCGTACGTCCGGCTCGAGGTGAGTGTGAACCCGATGCGGATCGACACGGAGGCGATACCCAACGATGTCCGGCTGCGGTTAGGCTTGCTCACCACCGACGACAGCGACTTGCTGAAAGCTTTGGCGCCCGTCGCACTTCTCACCGAGTGGACCGACAACCTTGGCAGGACTCATGCGAACATGCAAACCCTTCTCATCAAGGGTAGTATCGAGGACTCGCAGGCCGCCAGTAATGGCAAGCGGTCACCCGATCGGCCCAGCGATACCAGGTGGAGTCCGGCGAAGCCCGAGGATTGGCTTGATGCCGCAGAGGCAATCACGAAGTGCGCGTGGTTGGTCGAGGCGTCGCGGTCCAATCTCGCCGGGTTGGAGAGCAGACCGCCCAACGGCCCGGACTCACCGGATGCCTCCAAGAGAGATCGGCTGCTGCAGCCGGCAAGGGCGTCGTTCGAGCGGGATGAGCGAACCGTAACCGAGTTCTTAGGGCAGCTTGCTCCGAGCTATCCGTACCTGCTCGAGAAACTGACCAGCCTCGAGAAGAGCGAGCAAGGTCCGATCGCCGACAAATGCCGAGAGCTCATTCCGTCGATGAAAATGGTCATCGACGGCAAATCTTTCGTCGGAGCGTCTCCCTCGCCGCAATAGAATTCGCGGTAACCGTTTTCTTCATGCAAATTTACGTTGGGGTTAGTGCTCGACGGCGGCGGTTTTGTGAAGCGGTCGAAGACATTTGAAGGAAACGTCACCGCGTGTCCTTCGAGGATTTCGACCCTGGCTTTCTGACCAAAAAGCCGCCTCAGTATTTGTCCCACCTGTCCTTGCGCTGTCCTTTCCCGCTGCAAACGTAGAAGTTTGTCGCGTAATTTTGATCAACGTTTATAGATTTCACGCCGATTTCCCACGCGTACAATAATGATTCGCAAAGCGCCATCCTCAATATTCGCAATAATTCTGTAGTCGCCTACTCGATATTTCCAAAATTCGCCTAGACTAGAGCCTTTTAGAGCTTCGCCAATAGACCGCGGATTACTTAGTGCAGCGACGCGACCATGCAGGAATTTCAGAATACGGATTGCTACCGAACGGTCGAGCTTGTGTAGCTCTTTCTCTGCGAAGGGATCTAACTCAATCTTCCACGCCATAGAGCTTCATCACTTCTTCCAACGGAACCGTCTTTGTTCTACCTGCTCGTATATCGAGCAACCGTTGTTCTGCCAAGTACAAGTCTTCGAGGTCGGCGAGGTGTTCGTTGACAGCCTCGATAATGTAGTAGGTCTTACTTCGCCCTGTTTTGTCGGCCAATGCTTGCAGACGATTTGATAACTCATCTGGAAGTCGGACAGATACAGCGGACATGATATTTTTCTCCTCTTAAATATGATGCGATACAAGTATCGCACAAGCAAGAGAAAATTTCTCCTCGATTCCAGGTTGGTAATTGGACTGGCGTCACAATTGGTATCGCAGAAAGAACCAACCAAGGCGCCGAACTTATGAAAATATGCCGGCTACTGGTGATGCCAGAGTGAATTAATAATCTAACCAATTCACTTTTGCCGGCGCCTGCGCAAATTAGCGACCTGAATCGAGCGCGTTTTTCCGGAATAGATAGTTACTGATAAATGATATTGAGTTCCGTATTCGTCCGAAATATGAAGGCGATGCTTTCCTGGAGAGAGTGGTAGCTTCACCCGTGGGGTAGCCTCTTTTCGGTCTTTTTTTCCGTCTACCCATATATAACCCCAGGACATTGGCTTGAAATCGACCAAAAGCCATCCCACACTGCGCGGCGGTGCGCGGCGGTTGGAGTCATCGGCAGGGGTTTCAATAACAGGGGTTTCAATAACAGGGGTTTCAATAACAGGGGTTTCAATTTTTGGTGGCACAGGGCCATTTTGGTCCCCTGGTTTTTTCTCAAGCTGTTTCGGAAGAACAATTGCCGTCGATTTATTATTATTTACTGTGTTGTTTTTTATTACGTCTGCTTTCTTGGTGCTCGGACCATTTCCTACGGGAACTTTGGGGAAGAAGTCGCCAAAGAACGGAATTGTGTTCCAAGATTTCCAAAAAAAAGCAGTTACACAAAGTAAAGCTATCAGTACGGTTGCCGCGCCAAATACTAAGCGCTTCCTTGTTGAATTGTGTTGCGCAGCAATGCTTGCCAGTTTGTCCAATTGGGTCACGTTTGGCAAAGGCTCACCGATTGCTTGTTCCCGGGGCATTGCCATTGTTTTCTCGACGCTGGCGCTGGAAGGATTGGACTCTACAGACACGCTCCAGCTTCCGCTAGACGGAAGGCCTTTTATCGGCGGCGGATCACCATACAGTCGCCGCATAAATGACGGCAAATCATAATCCAGAGGGCTTTTGGCTTCACGATGAATGCATTCCCCAAGAGCATCGGCAAATTCAGAAGCAGACTGGAAACGATTCGCCGGTTCTCTTTCCAGCGCGGTCATAATTATTTCCGACAGCGAAAGAGGAAAATGGGGGTTTATTCGAATGGGTGAGATTACCTCGCGTGCTCGTATTGCAAGCTGTATCGACTCGGTGCTGTCTCTATAGAAAAGAGGCTTATGCAGGCCCAGTGCAGCTTCGTAGAGCACAATGCCTAAAGCGTGTATGTCAGTACGGGCATCTAGGTGTTGGTCAGCAAGCTGCTCAGGAGCCATGTAGCAAAGTTTGCCCTTGAGCACTCCTGCACTGGTCTGCAAGTTTGCTGGCCGGGCAATACCGAAGTCTGCAAGTTTGGTGCCGCCCTCGTATGACACTAAAATGTTATGGGGGCTTACATCACGGTGAACAAGAAGAGAAGCTTGGCCGTGCTCGTTGGGCACGTTCCATGCGTAACTTAGAGCTTGGGCAACGCAGCGGCAAATGTGCGCTGCTAGCAGAGGAGGAATACGTAATGGTTGGCCGTCAGTGGAAAACCGGGTCAATGAATCGGCAAGCAGAATTTTAAGATTGACGCCAGGAACAAATTCCATTGCTAAGTAGAGTTCGCCACTCTCTTCAGCAAAATCGAAAATCTGCACAATGTGAGGATGATTCAAGCGAGCCGCCACCGACGCTTCCCGCATAAACATTTCTCGGAAACCCGGTTCAGCGGCGTGGCTGGGGAGCATTCGTTTCAAAGCAATGGGCTTGGCAAAGCCACCATGCCCAAGAACCATTGCCAGATAGACTTCAGCCATTCCACCGGCAGCCAGTCGTCCGACTATCTCATATTTGCCGAGCCTGTCTCCAGGTAGAAGCTCCAAAGAAATACCTCCATGAGGCTTATCCTGTTTATCACTACATGAATTTAACGGAAAGTGTTGGCGTGTGGAATTTGTTACATGATTTCCACCTACATGCGCAGATGATATAGTTGATACTTATGACCGATCTTGTCCTCTAGCTCGAATTCCTTGTGCCGGACGCAGCTAAATGATGCAGCTCAATATTGATGCTGCCCGGCGATGTAGTTAAACGCAGTGCACCCTCCACGGCGCGTGGCAGTGTGCATACTGAATTTGTGCGTAGAGGTGTGGTCATGTTGATGCTTTCAACCTTAGGTTGGAGTTCGTTTTTTTCTTCTCAACTAACTGAACAGGAAGCTTCCACTCTTCTCCGTGGCCGGGTTATTGCCGACTGTGGGTCGAGATTGCTTGTCCAGTTTGAGGAGAGCCAGCGGTTGGTGGTGGTACCAGGACGACTGTATGCTGCCGGTGAAGTGCCGGTGGTTGGTGATTTCGTTCTGGCATTGCCCGATACAGAGCCAGTAGTAACTCGGCTTCTATCGCGTCGCTCAGTACTTTCTCGTGGTGCGGCAGGGCGTGCCACTTCCCAACAGATTCTAGCTTCCAATATCGATCGGGTGTTCATAGTTCATGGGCTAGACGCAGGTGTGAAGCCACGTAGGTTAGAACGAACGCTCGCCGCGGTGTATGCCAGCAATGCCGAGCCGGTGGTGGTTCTCACTAAAATTGACCTGGCCAATAATCCTTCCGGCGCAGCCAACGAGGCAGCAGCTATCGCGCAGAGGGTGCCGGTGCTTTTGGTCTCCGGCAAAACCGGTGAGGGGCTCGACGATCTTCGTGCTCTCCTTGCGCCTGGGTGCACTGGCGTGTTGATTGGGCCTTCCGGATCTGGCAAATCGACTCTCGTGAACGCGCTGGTTGGCTACGATCTTCAAGCGACTGGCCAAGTTCGTAGCTCTGATCAACGTGGGCGTCATATCACCACAGGAAGGCTGTTGGTCATGTTGCCTTCTGGTGGCGTATTGGTAGATGGCCCAGGTATACGCGAGCTAAAACTCTGGGATGCGGCAGGTCTTGGTGAGGCTTTCGACGATGTGTCGGTGTTGGCGGAAAAATGCCGTTTCCGAGACTGTCGTCACCAAGGCGAGCCTGGTTGCGCGGTCGCTGCCGCTGTCCAAGCCGGAAGTCTTCCTTCTTCTCGAATTGAAAGCCTACACAAGCTTGAACGGGAGGTAGCTGTCGCAGAGGCACGGAAGAAGGGAACCGCCGCCCGAGTGGAAAAGCAGCGCTGGCGTGCTATCGACAAAGAAAAGCGCCGACTGCAGCGCCGATCATATGGAAAAATCGAGAATGATTGATTCGCGGGAAGCTATCTCTTGATTTCTTGAGAACCATTCTTATTGCCGATAGGATGCACCCGCTTTCTGTTCGCAGTTCTCAAGCAAAAATTTCCATTAGCTGTTCTATTATCTGACCGAAGGGGGCTTTGACCCTCTTTGTCACACAAAATGCGAGGTCGTATTATGGGTCGCTGGTCGGGAAAAAAGGTCGCACTGCTTTATGGAGGCCGCTCGTCCGAGAGAGAGGTTTCTCTCAACTCGGGACGCGGATGTGCCGAGGCGCTGCGTTCACGCGGTTACGATGTTGTTCTCATCGACGTTGGTCTCGACGTCGCGGACCAGCTCAAAATAAGCGGTGCCGAGGTAGCGTTCATTGCTTTACATGGCCGTTTTGGCGAAGACGGCTGTATTCAGGGAATGCTCGAGTCGCTGGGAATTCCCTATACCGGTTCTGGCGTGCTCGCTTCCGCGATCGCAATGAATAAGGTACTTACGAAACCGCTTTTTCGCGATAACGAGCTGCTCGTTGCCGATTATCGCGTCTTTCCGCGCGAGCATCCCGAGCGGATTTCGGCGCGCGATCTTCCTTTTGGTCTTCCAGCGGTGGTCAAGCCTGCTACCGAAGGTTCCTCGATCGGGGTTCACCTTGTGCGTACCGAAGCCGAACTAGCTACTGCCTGCGCGGACGCGGCTCAATACAAGGGACAGATTATCGTTGAGCAGTACATTGCCGGACGTGAAATGCAGGTAGCGGTGCTGGAGGGGAGCGCTTTGGGCGCCATTGAGATTGTGCCCGCGAACGGATTCTACGACTACGCTGCCAAATATACTGCCGGTACCACCCAGTATTTCTACCCCGCGCGCCTCTCGCCCGAAGAGCGCGAGCAGCTTTGCCGCACCGGCGAGGCGGCCTACCGCGCCCTTGTTTGCGCAGGAATGGCGCGCGTCGATTTCATTGTTACCCCAAAGAACGAGTTCTATTTACTCGAAGTTAATACTTTGCCGGGGATGACTGAGAGCTCGCTTGCTCCCAAAATTGCCGCTGGCAACGGGATCTCGTACCCCGAGCTGTGCGAACGAATTCTGGATGGCGCGGGACTCAAAGCCTAGGTAGCCAATTGCAAAACCCGCTGGCAAATGGAGTTTGGGACATAGCCCCGAATAGAGCTCGGCGAGCTTTGCTCAAAGCGGAAAAATTGGGGTTTTGCAATTGCCTCAAGGGTTATTTACAGGAATGGGCGACCGCCTTGAGGAGACGCTCTATGTTCAGGGTAGGTTAAGGTAAAATAAGGTAATCGCACAGTAGACACACCCTTTCTTTATCGTCCATCTCTAGTATTGAGATGAGAATCATTCTTACCCTTCGCTAATCTGTGCTATCGGATTAATTAATTAAAACCTTGGGATGCGAGCTGGAAAAAACGGCGATTCGCCGCATGGTTAGCGATAATGCTGCATTTAATGCTAAGCATGTCAAAAATGCGTATGAATGCGCGCTTGAAACTGATTATATTTGGGGAAAGGTACTAAGCAAACGATATTAGGTGTTGCAGCAAAATACGCAGCCGAAAAAATACTCATGTCAATGAATATGACAAAGTAAATAGCTCTCAGCAAAGCTGGGGCTAGATTCTGTCGCATTAAGATTTTTGCCATACTGGTGGTGGAATTTAATATTATTTAACCCTTCTGTGTCTTGAGGAAGCAGAGTAATTTTTTCACCAAAACCAAACAATAACAACATTTTCTGATGCAATTTTCTTCAGATGAACGCTGTTTTGCGGACGTGAACTTAAGTGTGGACGAAAAAAAGCAATTATGCTAGATGGAAGGTGAAAGCAAAATGGCTTTTATTATAAGGACAAATTTTCTTTTCTGAAGATTTGCAGCGTCCTTTTAAAAACAGAAAGGTATACAAATGCGATTTCAAAAGAAATTTCAAATCGTGCTCTTACTCACCCTTGGCCTGCTGGTGTTGATGACCGGTCAGGCATACGCCAGCGGTTCATTTAATCCTAATGAAATAATGCTGCCGCAGGACATGAAAGTAACTTTACAACTTGATTGCGATTCGGGGAGCTGTCCCAATTCTTTTACGAGAACAGTTCAATTTGAAAGACACGAATATTCGGATCAGGGAGCAAATAATTATTTTTCCAAATACGTGAATATTCCTGTTACTTTTATAAAAACGGCCGGAACAACACTTTATCACAGCCTCTCCCCTCTACCAGGAGCGGTGCTGAACAGTTTAAAAAATCTTGGTAAACTGCATGGTCGTGCCTATTGGGATTCAGTGTCCTTTGTGAATTCGTCAGACAATAACAAACTTGGTATCAAATGGCTGGACGCCCAAATTAAATATCACAACAATAAGTTTGACGGGAACGGCCAAGGGTACGACCTGAAAGATGTTGAGTATTTCTATCTCACGGTGGCCGGGCTGCCCGCGGGAAAAACGAGAATTTTGGATGGGTTCTGCGATCAAACCTCGTGCGAATCAAAGAAACTCTCCCTGTATACTTGGAAGGCAAGAGCCTGCCAGGCCTGTCGAACATTGAAATCAATGATGGACACTGAAGAAAATACATATCCTTTCTGTTCCATGGAAACCGCAGCCAACACCACGTATTACCGCGGTACGCGGACAACCTATCTGGACAGGTGTATTAATACCATCAACAATTCTCATGATAAATGGGCGAAGGAGTTCATGTTTGACCTTGGTGAAGCCGGGTCCAACATGTTCGAGAAGTCGGGCGGGTCGGAAATGAATAACCCCAAGTATGGCAACGACGGCAGTCTATGTACAGAATCGACGACCTGGTATTTCACCAGATATGCGTCTTACTGTAATGATTCAAATGACGAGCAATTTTACAATTACACGCTGAACGCTCAATCGTACTGGAAGCAAATGTTCGATGTGTTTGCCGACAGCACCTATTGCTACCATCCAGGCCAAAAACTTTGGCGGCTTATTTCTATAGATACGGATAACTACGGCGCGTCAATATGGCGGTCCGGAACCACCGTTCCCCAAAGCGGCGATGTGTTTATTCAAACATGGCTGGATGGCGATCAAAACGGACATACTGCCATGATTCTTGGTTCGGATACGCCGAATGCTTCTCATGGAAATAAAGTATACAGTATTGATGGGCCCACCGTGCTTATGCACGGCATGGATATGGATGCCGTCGGGGCGGCGCTGCCTGGAAATACATCCCCCGCACACAGACTGTACTGCATCGGCCGCATTCCCGATAACGACTGATCTCTCCATTTGGTGACTTACCTGATGCCTTGTCCAACATGTTTCGGATGCCCCCACCCGGGTTGCGTTGTTGCATGAATGCTTGGGAAGACGGCGAACTTTTGGCAAAATGTCGCACCTATGATTACGTCAATAGTTCAACCGACCCCCAAACGTCAACGTCGCAAAGCATCGGAGCCTATCGACTGGGCGAGCTATGACAAGACCGTTGTGCGGCGAGGAATATCACATTCTGGTTTTCAGCGAGAACCTGAAGACTGCTCCAAAGAGCACCGCCCCTCTTTGCTTGCCGGTGACACTTTGTCACCGGCTGCAACTTCGGTGATGAAAATTCCTTTGGATTTCATGTAAATACGAGAGCTACACCCAGTTAGGGAGTGCCGAGGATATCCACGGCATGCGTCTCAAGAGGTTTTGGTCACGAGGGATGCTTGAACCTTGGGCTCAACCTCCGCGCATGACGTAAAAAAACGGTGATGCTCAAATTCACGCCTGAGCTCGGACTTCTAATAGCAACTTTTCGATACAAAAACCGAAAATCACCTGACAACAAGATGAGGCAATTGCAAAACCCCAATTTTTCCGCTTTGGGCAAGCAAAGCTCGCCGTCGCTCTACTCGGGGCTCTCGCCCCAAAACCCGTTTGCCGGCGGGTTTTGCAATTGGCTAAGATGACAGCAATAAACAGACGCAACAGGGTCGAGCGACGACAATTTCATTCCGACAAACATTTAATAAATAGTAGAATTTCTAAATATCAAAAAACACACGTAGCACAAGAGCTATCTCATGAATATAAACAGTTCAACGCGCCCACGCACAGGAAGTCTAAGGCTAACGGAAAGGGACATGAAGAGACGAGAAGAGTTTCGAAAGTGGAAGCAAGATCATAACATCCAGGAATGGGATGATTCCAGCTTCACAACGAGCTCTACTAGTAGGTCTGGGTCATCGACACCGTCCAGAGCTTCAAAGAAAAGGGATGCACCTAGCTCGGGATATCCCGGTGTGTACTGGAACAAAGGAAAGAAGAAATTTGAAGCCCAAATTACAGATGAGCAAGGGCATACAAGATATCTTGGAGCATATGACAGCCCTAAGGAAGCTTATGCAGTAGTCCAGGCTGAAGGAGGGGATAAATCGTCTTCCTGCGAGCCGACTAACATCATCGGGGTGACCTGGCACAAAGGCAATAAACAATGGGTTGCCAAATATTCGCATCAGGGACAAAAGATAACTGTCGGCTATTTTTACAGCCAAGAAGAAGCTAAGCGTGCGCTCGATGAACAACGAGCCAGGCGCGGATTGCCAGAAATGGGCACTAGTAGACGTGCTCACCGCTAGAAACATAGCTCGGACTCATAGACAAGAGGTTTCCTCATTCAAGGGAGAACAATCGACTTCTCCAGCTCGAATTAGATGCAAAAACGCCATAATATTTGACAAGATGGATTTTAGGACGAGGCGCCAAGAGTGCTAAGCCGAACTCCTTGGGCAATCTTACTGGGCTTGCATTGCTAAAATTGGACGACAACCAACTGACCGTGCTGCCACAGGGTATCTTTCGATTGCCTCAAGAAACACGTAGAACTTGAGCAAAATGTTTAGCATTTCTCTGAAGAAGAAATGAAATTTCGTCAATATTCCCTCGCCAGTTCGTTCAACAGGTGACCGAGCATTTTACGCTAACGCTCAGTCAGAAATCCAATTTCTTAGGAGAGGAATATGAACAAGATTTTTATTGGTGGGTTCGCTGCTTTGTTTTTCACCTTATCGATATCGATCGGATCAGTGGGCTGTGGTGAACATGCTGCAAGACCAGAAGCGAACGAAGATGTAGTAGTCAAAGAACAATCTGATGGCAGTCATGAGTTGCAGCTAACCAACTCAGCAGGGTATGGCGCTCAAACTCCCGAAGGGATTCCTGGAGAGGCGTCAGATGGTGATTCGTTAGACAAAGGTAATGGTTGCGTCTATGTTCAATGGTGCGATGAGCCCGGTTCAAATGGCACAATCTGCCGATTATACAATGGATGCACTATCAACGATAGAACTATACAAGAATGTATAGATGACACCTATTATGTGTGCGGTAGTCCAGTTATGCCTTGGTACATCTATTAAAAAAAGCATTGACCGCAAAATCATGCATAATTTGTGTAAGCAAATGTTTTTTTCAGCTTAATATGCTTGAGGCAGCAAAATGTTTGTTGCTCGGTACGACAATATAGCGTTTGTACCGAGTTTGTGTTTTACCTCGCTTGCTTCCACTCATTATTTGGATACTATGAAGCGAAATACATTCCCGCGCAAAAAAACTGTTGGCAAACAATGGCTATTCCTGCTGGTACTCGTGCTGTGTTCTTGTAGCGCCAGCGAACCAATTGACGTCGATAGTAAAGAGTCAAACATTGCAACTTCTGCATTAATACATGGTAATGACGATCGCGCCGATGTTTATGCGGTGGAAGATGGGGAACTTCGTTCTCTTGCTACACAGAGCACTGTTGCCCTGTTTGATAGGCTTGCCATAAAAAATATTGGAGATAATTCGTTGGTAATAAAACCCGAAAGCCTGGAGGATATTATTCCTCTTTGTGAATCCGAGAGGTTTGGTTCCCAGCCTTCCTTGTCTCGCTGCTCAGGCGTATTTATTGGCGAAGATCTGATTCTGACTGCGGCGCACTGTATGCGGGTGGTGCCTTGCCAGCGACAGTTATGGGTATTCGGGTACGCTATTTTAGCTGCTGGCGACCAGCCCAAACCCGCGGTAGGCAATGTCTATCGATGTAGGGCAGTACTTTTAAGCAATTACAGCTCTGACGGTGAAAGGCGGCGATTTGACCATGCGATTGTCCAGCTAGATAGGCCAGTTTCGTTGGCCAAGCATGCCGCGGTGCTTGCAGAAACGGAGATTTCAGTGGGGGAGCGCGTCACTGTTATTGGCCACCCTGCTGGTCTTCCCACCAAAATCGATAGTGGGGCAATAGTTTTAGATACGCGTGAAAGTAAGCGCGACTATCTAAGCATAACCAGCGACACTTTTTTCGGGAGTAGTGGATCTGGTGTTTTCAATAAACATAACGAGTTGGTTGCCATTGTCGTGCGCGGCGGCACTGACTTTGAGTACCAAAAAGAAAGGGATTGTTTCGTTGCTCGCCACGTGGACCCACTGGAAACATCTAACGCCCAAAGCGCAGAGCATGCAAGTTATGCTCGAACCGCCATAGCTGCCTTATGCGATTCAGGATGGTCGAGTGAGTTGCTTTGTAATGGTTTCAGTTCTTGTGGTGATGGACAATGCTCTATTGATGAACACACGGGCCCCTGTGCCAGCGACTGCCCGTTTATGCCGATTTTTGAGTTTGAAAGTTCGCCGGTTTTTGGCGGCTGCATAGTAGCAAGTGGGGATTCAGCTTCAAGAGTGCCTATCCCTATTGTGGAGTTAGTGGTGCTGGTCTTGTTGATACAATGGTTTCCTCGGAATTCGAGAAAAATTCGCAAATCAACTTTGTCCACAGATTAAACTTGGTATCCATTATCGCACATGTGCTTATTCCTTCATAATTTTAAGATAGATTTAAAAACATGTCCATGGTAGGCCAGAATCTAATGAAGAGAACTTGAGCAGAATTAACTTGTCCAAATACTAACTTTTTTGATTACAAATGAATTCGTCTAAAACCACTCGCTCATTCGTTCATAGATTTAGCGAAACATTTTTACTCCAAGGGCCACTAAGAGAAGAACAAGCCAAAATATACGACGAAACCGAGTTCCTCCGGCGATTTCATCAAGGCGAACGCACAATAATGGAAGAATGCTACCGTAATCATTTCGACATGGTTTACGTTGTAGTAGGAAAATTTTTATCCGGCGCCGATCGGGAGACTGTCGTCCAAGAGTTTTTTCTTCGCATGCTAGACACTCGTAGTTTTCGTTCGAATTTCAAAGGTGGATCTTTTTCATCCTGGCTCGCTACTGCTGCTCGCAATATGGCTATCGATTTTGTTAGAAGGCACTCTCGCGAAATTCCAGAAAACAATATTGCAGAACTTGATTGCCGTGCTCAAGAGGGATTTGAAAGCGAATCGGAAGCACGCATTCTCATTGAGCGTTTTCGTCGGGATATTCTCCCCAGAAAGTGGGATGGAGTCTTCGAAAAACGGTTCTTAAATCAACTGGGGCAGCGAGAAGCGGCTGAAGCACTTAGTATTAGCAGAACTACTCTCGCCTATCAGGAAGTGCGAGTGCGCTCTTTGCTTAAGAAATTTTTGATTGATGCAGAGGATTGTTAAACATGCAACAAAAACGATGCCCAATGGCTCGCATGGTACAAAACCATTTTGCGTTGAGGTCATTTTCTTCTGAAAAGCTTTTGTTAGACCATTTGCCTCATTGTGCAGATTGTAGAAAGCTTTATGAGCGCTTTTTGCTATGGGAACGGCTTGATCCCAAAGCGATAGGCCCCAAAAACAGAATTGCTAAAGCTTTAGGTTTGCAATCCCGTGTGTCCGTCAGTCGTTTGCGCATTCCTATAGTTTCATTTGCTTCTTTGGCAGTTATTGCAGTGCTCATTTTTTTGAGTTTTCGGTCCCCGAAATATGACAATCAGGGATTTGCTGCACGCGGCTATTCACAAACAAATGCTTCCCAGAACGACCTGAGAATATATCGCGTTTCTCCCGGGCAACCAGCAGTTAGAATTGGTCACAGTTTTCGCGCGGACGACGAACTGGCCTTTGCGTATAGCAATACTCTAAATAAAAACCGATTGATGATTTTTGGTTTAGATGAACATAATCGAATCTACTGGTTTTACCCAAAATGGACTGATGCATCACAAAATCCATCAGCAATAAAAATTCAGAGCGGCGGCAACAAATTTCATGAGCTTCCAGAAGCCATTTCTCACTCGTTTACTGGGCGTAAGCTACGTATATTTAGTATTTTTTTGGACTTTCCTATTACGGTGCGAGAAGTTGAAAAGCTTATGGAAAAAGGCAAACATCCTTTGCCTATTACCGGCGCAATTGAGCAATGGCGGGAAATAAGGATAGATCATGAATAGTGTATTGTTAGTAATGGCATGTTTACTCAAATTAGCAAATTCGCCCGTTGAAAAGCATAAAGACACCGCTGTTTTTGCGATTTTGGTGGGAACCAATCACAGCGTTGACAAAAACCAGTCGAAACTCCAATACGCAGATGACGATGCGGCTAGCTTCTTTGATTTTTTCCGGGCAGTTGGAGCAGCAAACACTTATCTTTTATCAAACCTGGACGAAAATACGCGTCGTCTACATTCACAAGCTTCCGCAGAGTCGCTTGCACCTCGCTTAGAAGTGTATAAAAACACATTACAATTGCTTGCCAAAGATATTGCAACCGCTAGGGCGAGCGGATTATCTACAGTGCTTTATTTTTACTACGCTGGTCACGGGAACATATACAATGGCGAGGGCTATATTTCGCTGGAAGATGCACGAATTTCCGGTAATGACTTGGTGAATGATATTATAAATAAAATTCCTGCCGATCAGTTTCACCTTATCGTAGACGCCTGCAATTCTTTTTTTCTGGCATATCCGCGAGGACCGGGAGGAAAGCATCGCTCTATTCAAAACTTTGTTTCCCAACCAAGACTTGCGGCAAATAAGCGGATCGGATTGCTACTTTCCACCTCTTCAGCTAACGAAAGTCATGAATGGGAGGGCTTTCAGGGGGGGGTGTTTAGCCATGTGGTTAGATCGGGGCTATATGGTGCTGCCGATGCCAACAATGATGGCCGGGTGAGTTATTTGGAAATTGCCGCTTTTGTTTCGCAAGCAAGCGCGTCAGTTCCTAACGAGCGTTTTCGGCCGAAAATTTTCGCCAGGCCGCCGCAGGTAACCAATACCCTTGTTGATTTACGCGAACCAATGAATCGGTCTATTCAAATCGACGGTGATCATGCCGATCACTGGATTCTGGAGGATGGTCTTGGTGTACGCATACTCGATTTTCACAATCAATTAGGCCAAGTTGTTAATCTTATCCAACCAAGAGCCCATCAAGGCAAAATATTTTTGCGCAGTGCTTCCAATAACCAAGAATACGAAATTCCTTTTCCAAAAAAACCGCAACAATTGGAAATCTGTTATATGTCTCCCCATAAATCACGCATAGAAGCTCGTGGCGCCGCCCATGAAGCTTTCCAAATGCTTTTTGCTCGGCCTTTTGGAATTCGCTTCGTAAATAGGTATTCACTTGTCGATGCAGCAACGCTTGTAGAGCGGGAGGAAAGAAAGTCCTCGACAATGTTACGTTCGCGACTAGGTTGGGGGAGTTTAGCGGTAGGAGCTGTAGCAGGCGTTATTGGAGGAGGACTCCACTATTCAACAATGAAAACTGACGATTCATCTAGTCAGTCGCAAATTGAGCATGTTGATCGCCTGAATTCCTTGAACCGGCGAAGGCGAGCGGCCAATATTCTTTATATCGCCGCAGGCGCCACCGCGATATTGGGTGCGGTATTGCTTTTGCTGCCCGAGAATCCGACTGAACTGCCAATATCTGTTTCTCCGGGAAATATTGAGGCTAGGTTTTAATAGCATAGGAATTCCCCGGCTTTGCCGGGGTGACAGTCAAAATTTGACTTTTACAGAAATCGTCCACAGGAACCTTCTCGTGAGCCGCCAAGCACACGATAGGAGTTCCGATGGACGATTTGGAAAGTCTGTGTCATTCGAAATGGGAGTGCAAGTATCACGTGGTTTTTATTCCGAAGTGCCGTAGAAAGACACTTTATGAGCAGTTGCGAAAGTATCTCGGACCTGTGTTTCGGCGACTTGCCCATTAGAAACATTAAAAGCAGCGTTTGATAATTGGCGAAGTAAGAAGCGGTATCCGCACGAGCCGATACCGGCGGAGTTGTTAACCTCAGCTATTTTTACTAATTCTGAAATTGGATTCCTTCGATATTTAAGAAGTTGGTCTATGACCTCGCCAGCATGATGTCGTCCGGTACAGAAAAGGAAAATTAAGCTATTCGGCGTTTTCCAATACATTCCCGTCGCATTGATGCCGGTCCGGACATTTCGAGTAGATTTGCCAGCAGCCTCGAGAAAAGCCTTTTCTTCCTGTATCTCACGTTGAATTTCAACGACTATGGAACCTGTATCGTCTATTTGAAGACTTATCGCATGTTAAATGGCATATCTTTCGATGGCCTTATAGACCATCGGCACGAATAATTCGACCGCAATTCTTGCATCTCCCTTGTTCGTAATGATGAATTTCAGCATCAAATAAAGGTTGTCCAATAACGCGTATAATATCCTTCTCTCGATAGCGTGATATCCGGCCAATCCCGCAAACCTCACAACGCATACCAATTATACCGGCCGCTAATGCGTGAACGAGGTGCTTTGCTTTATTAAATGCATGAATTCCATTTCGACCATGTCCTTTGCGCTTACTTTTCTCTGATTTATCCGAGCCTGGAGCATCATTAGTCGATTTCGGGGCAAAAAATTCGTTCGAGTCTACTCTATTGTTTTGGTCTTCGGCGTTTTTGATTTTGGCAAGCATTCTTTCCTGCCGTCCCTCGGCATGCGCGATAATCAAACCCATCACGTTCCTCAGGGAAAATCGGGCGAACAAGAAGTTGCCCCGTTGGCTGACATTCAACAAACCCAGGAACAGTCCCTAGTGGAACAGGCAGCTTAAATAAGCCGTTGGCCTCCATACGCAAAAGGGCAACCCACAACTCATGTCTTTGAGGCCTCCGTCAGGTTTTCGCCAGTCGAGATGGTCAGATATTTAGGTAAGAGCTGTTTAGTGTTTAGGAGGTACGTAGGATTTTCTAAATTTTGATGGTGATACTCCCACCATTTGGGTAAAGGCACGGCAAAACCCAGGCTCCGAACTATAACCGACATGCTCGGCAATAGAGATAATCGATTCTGCTTCTTGAAGCAGCATATTAGCTGCCAAGTGCATGCGCCATCGGGTGAGATATGTCAATGGTGGTTCTCCGACTTTCTCGACGAATCGTCGGGCGAAATTAGTACGACTCATTCCCGCTCTTTGAGCTAATGATTTAATATCCCAAGGTACCCCAGGGTATTCGTGGATAGCCATTATAGCCTCTTGAATTCTGTAATCTTGAAGCCCGCCAAGCCAGCTTGGTTCACTTGCCAAGGACTTCTCGATAGCATGCCTAACAATTTGGATAAACAAAACATCACAGAGACGATTGACGAGCACTTTAGAAGCAATACGATTACTTTGACTTTCAGAAGCAATAAAATCTAGAACTTGGTCGACACGCTGTCTGGACTCGTCTCCAGATCTGGATAGGATGATCTTATCGGGAAGTATTGAAAGCATAGGGTGAATAGATGGTTGGTGCGGATAGAATATGCTTCCAAAAATAGCCGTTGTTTCTGGTCCTGAATTGCCTTCAAAATAATTCGTTGAATTACATTGAGCCTGGGTTTGAGTCATACTTTCTGGCGATTTGTTATGAATACGTATTGGTTTTACATTAACGTCACTTGCCAAAGTGTGATCTTTAATGTCTTTGAAAAAGACTATATCGCCATCTGCGAGATAATCTATTTCTTTCGAACATTCGAGAACGGCTGTTCCGTTAAGAATTGCGTGAAAATTTGCAACAGCCCCTTTCCCTGGAAACATCTTCAGGATAGCCTCCCGCTCAATTCGTATTCCCCAGGGAGCCCGAAGTGTTGGTCTCCCAAAACAACCACCAATAAAATGAAGCGTTTCTAAGATGGTGCTGACCGCATCTGCTGGAAAATCTGGAACAGCTGGTTTGGTACGATCGGTTGTGTTTTTGGTCGTTTCGGGCATAGATCTATCCATGCAAGGTCGTTATGGTTAATCATCATAATTCAACTAAAGGGAGTTAACAATGAAGGTATTCGCAATTAACGGAAGTCCTAGGAAAAATTGGAACACGGCCACTTTGCTGAACAAAGCACTTGAAGGAGCACAAGCTCAAGGAGCAGAAACCAAACTTATCCATCTTTACGATCTCGACTTTAAAGGATGCAAGAGTTGTTTTACTTGTAAACTGCTTGAGGGGAAAAGTTTTGGTCGTTGTGCAACCAGAGATGACATCACGCCTATCCTGGAAGAAATACCTGGTATTGATGCGCTCATACTGGGTACTCCAATCTACTATGGATCCGCTTCAGGAGTAATGCGCATGTTTTTCGAGCGATTATTCTATCCATACATGTCTTACAATCCTGACAGACCAAACCTGTTCTCCAAAAAGATTAATTTCGGTTTCATCTATACCATGAATATCTCAGAAGCCCAGATTGAACAATCAGGACTAGAGAGCTACTTTTCTTTGGCTGAATTCGCTCCTAGAATGATATTTGGTACTGCTGAATCGCTGTTTAGTACCGACACTCTTCAGTTCGACGATTATTCAAAGACGGGGCCAGCAATATTCGATCCCGTTCAAAAGCTCAAAAGACATAATGAAGTTTTTCCCGTCGATTGTAAAAAAGCTTTTGACATGGGGGGGGTCGATTTGCGCACGAGATAAAATAAGAAGTATCGGCCTCAGGTTGGTTAACATATCTGATATAAAGGCCGCACAGGACAATCAAAAAATTGCTTTTTATTACCCTAACTATTTGTCAATAAGAACAATGGAGGTCTGTTGTGATAATCAAAACAAAATCAATGGGTGCAATAATAGCGTCTATTTTTGTTGTAGCGTCGTTTTTTTCTGGTGGATGCAATTTGCAGCAAAAACACTCGCTTGTTCTATCGGATATCAATAGAAAAGGAAAGGCAGGAATAAAACTCTATATTATCGACAGCGGACATGTAAACATTAAGGATATGTCGGTATTCCAACCAGGAAGCGAGCCTAAGAGCGCTGAGGCGCCTATTAGATGTTATCTGATTGTTCATCCCAAAGGGCTCTTAATCTGGGATACTGGGCTTGCTGACTCCATAGCAAAAACGAACGAAGGAATGGATATTTATGGAGGCATGGCAACCTGGCGCTTACCTGTAAAACTGAAGACGCAACTAGAAAAGATCGGTGTCAAGCCTTCCGATATCGATTATCTAGGTTTGTCTCATATTCACCCTGACCATATAGGAAATGTTTCATATTTCAAAGACTCTACTCTGATAATTCACAAAAAGGAGTACGAAAGCATTGACTACAATATTGACTACGCAAAACAATACGGTTTCGACACAACCCCATTGATGGAGCTGAGCAATTTTAGTTCGATAGAAAAAATTGAAGGTCTCTACGATCTGTTTAATGATCGCTCGGTAATTCTAGTACCAACTCCCGGGCATTCTCCTGGCCATATGGCGCTTTATGTTGATCTGGCAGACACAGGCCCGGTGATACTAGGAGGCGATCTATATCAGAATGAGGATGATCATAAAAATTATGTGGTTCCTTCAATGACTGAAGACAAAAAAGCATTGGTAGAATCATTTGTCGTTATTGATGAGCTTATTGAGCAGACTGGAGCGAAGCTATGGCATACTCATGACCAGCAGCAGGCTAAAAAACTGGACCATCTGCCCTTGTTTTACCAATAAGGCCAAATGGTGCTTTTCAAGTGATGTTGATCTTCGGAGTGACTCTGATCCGCTTTGGTGGACAGTTTGTTTAGATACAGAAATATCTCATGCGACCTGGTAAGTCAGCAACTATTTCATTGCTAATTTGATTTAAATTTAAGGTTCCAGCTTATTATTTCTGGGAGGAGCACGAGGAGG